>JAKFXV010000341.1 GCA_021731205.1 Nocardioides sp.
GTAAGAACCGACCCTTCCCGAGGAGGTCTTGTGCCGTCGCCGGTCCGCCGCCTGTTTCCTGAGCCCGATGCGCGAGAGTCGGGCTTCCTCCGGGCATTGTTCGAGCGAGAGTCGTTAGGCGGCCTGATCGCTCTGGCCGCAGCTGCCGTCGCGGTGGTCTGGGCGAACCTCGGCCCTGCGTCCTACGGTGCGTTCGGTGCTCTGCGAATCGGGCCCCTCGACCTGCACCATTGGGCCGCCGACGGGGCATTGGCCGTCTTCTTCTTCGTGGCCGGACTCGAACTCAAGCGTGAGTTCGTCGTGGGTTCCTTGCAGCGCCCCGCCGACGCGATGGTCCCCGTGTCTGCAGCCGTGGTCGGGGTCGCCGTTCCGAGCCTGATCTATTGGGCCGCGAACCTCGATGGTCCGGCGGCTCGCGGTTGGGCGATCCCCGCGGCAACAGACATCGCGTTCGCGTTGGCCGTGTTGGCGGTCGTGGGTTCCAACCTGCCGGGGTCGTTGCGCGCGTTCCTGCTCACCCTCGCGGTCGTGGACGACCTCATCGTGATTGTGATCATCGCGATCTTCTACACCGAGACCCTGCACCTCGCCTCACTCGTGTTCGCCATCGCGCTCTTCGTCGCGTACGGCGTCGCCCAGCGCCTGCGGCTACGTTCGGCGCTGATCTATCTACCGCTCGCGGTCGCGTCGTGGTGGTTCCTCTACCTCAGTGGGGTACACGCGACCATTGCCGGCGTTGCACTCGGACTGCTGACCAGGGTGCTTCGCGACCCGGGGGAGGACGCCGGACCCGCCGAGCGGCTCGAGCACCGCTTCTCGCCGATCTCTTCGTTCGTGGCAGTGCCGGCCTTCGCCCTGATGTCGGCGGGGGTCGCGTTCGCCGCTCCCGGGGATCTCGTCTCCTCGCCGGTCGCTATCGGGGTGTTCTTCGGGCTGGTCGTCGGCAAGCCGGTCGGGGTCATGCTGGGGGCGTGGATCGCGGCCCGATTCACCCATGCGGAACTCAACTCCGATTTGACCTGGAGAGACGTCGTCGGGGTCGCTCTGTTGGCGGGCATCGGATTCACCGTGTCCCTCCTTGTCTCCGATCTCGCGTTGAGCGACGAGAGCCAGGACCTGGCGAAGGCGGCCGTGTTGCTCGGCTCGGTGACCTCAGCCGTCTTGGGTGCGGTCGTCCTGTCCCACCGGGATCGATTCCACGTCTTCGCGTGAGGCCCTAGGCGAGGTAGCGGAACCACAGCCATACGGTGGAGACCACAGCGGAGACGGTGACGACGACCAATCCGTACTTCGTGAACTCCCAGAACGAGATCGGCGATCCGTAGCGCGCCGCCATGCCGATCACGACGACGTTCGCGGAGGCCCCCACTGCGGTCGAGTTGCCGCCGAGGTCCGCACCGATCGCCAGAGCCCACCACAGAACCTCACCTTGGCCCGCGGGCGCATCTGCCGCAAGCGCCGCGACCACGGGCGCCATCGTCGCGACGTACGGAATGTTGTCGATAACGCCGGACAGCAGGAACGAGACGAACAGGATCGCGTAGACAGCGACCGGCAGGTTCCCGCCTGTCTGGGCGCCCAACCAGTCCGCGAAGCGGCCGATCACCCCCGTTTCGACGAGCGACCCAACCATGATGAACAAACCCATGAAGAAGACGAGGGTCTCCCACTCGATGTCCGCCAGGGCGTCCTGGACCGTCACCCGGGAGATCAGCACCAACAGACCCGCTCCGAGCAGGGCAACCACCGAGGGCTCGTAGTGCAGCACGGAGTGAGTTGCGAACGCGACCAACACGAGCGCCAGCACGGCTAGGCTCTGGATCAGGAGTCGTGGGTTGCGGATCACGTCTCGTTCGGACAGCGCCATCACCGCCGCGACCTTCTCCGGGTCCGACACGAAGGCGTCGCGGAACATCACGCGAGCCATCACGATCAGCACCAACGTCATGATGATCGCTAGCGGGCCGAGATGCACCAGGAAGTCGTTGAACGACAAGTCGGCCCGGCTGCCGATGATGATGTTGGGTGGGTCTCCGATCAGGGTGCCCATGCCGCCGGTGTTGGACGCGAGCACCTCCGCGATGAGGTACGGCGTCACGCGTAGGCCGAGCCGCTCACAGACGAGGAATGTGACCGGGGCGATCAAGAGCACGGTGGTGACGTTGTCGAGCAGCGCCGAAGCCACTGCGGTGATGAGCATCAGCAGAGCCATCAACGGGAAAGGCCGCCCCCGAGCGCGCTTGGCCGCTGCGATCGCCATGGCTTCGAAGAGACCGGTCGTCTTGATCACGCCGACGATCACCATCATCCCGAGGAGCAGGAAGATGACGTTCCAGTCGATGCCGGTTTCGTGGGAGAAGAAGGCGGCCTCGGCGTCGGTGAGCCCAAGCGCCAGCATCAGGGCTGCGCCGCCCAGGGCGACTGCGACCCGATGGATCCATTCGGTGGCAATGAGCACGTAGGCGCCGATGAAGATGACCAGGGCGAGGGTCTCGGCGCTGAACAACTCCATCAGGGGAGTACTGCCGCGAGGAGACGAGCAGCCGTGATCGCGCCCTGGGTCGTGCCGTCATGGCCGACGACGATGATCAGCGGGCTGTGCGCCCGGGCCATCTGGGCCGCACACTCCATCAGCGTTGCCTCCGGGTGCACGACCGGCATCGGCGTGCGTGAGGTTGTCGACAGGAGATCGCCCACCCGTCGCCCCACGAGAACACCGGCCGCGGCATCGCCGGCGGCTTCGTCGTACGCACGTGCCAGCGCCGGGTCTTCCTGCAGGTAGCGCGGCACCAAGAAGTTGACCACCTGCGAAGCCGGCAGTACGGCGACCGGTCGTCCCTGGTCGACCACGACGATTGCCGGGCGGAGGTTCTCGGCGATCAGCCGCGTAGCCTCGACGGCCGGATCGTTGACGTCGCACGAGGGGTAATCGGCCATCAGATCTCGCGCCCGCATAGCGCGATCGTATCCGCGCTGGGACGGCGACGGTTTGCCGTGGCGAGCCGGTGGCGACCTCGTGGAGCAGCGATACGCTGAGCCATGGCCATCGACTACGACCTCGGCTTCTTGGAGACCATGCCGGCCAACGTGGCGGCGCAGTTCTGGGGGCGGGTCGATGAGAGCCCGGACCGCGAAGCGTTCCGCTACCCCCTCGACGATGACGAGCCGTGGGCCTCGGTGACCTGGCACGAGACGGGGGAGCGGGTTGCCGAGGCCGCCGCCGGGCTTCTTGCGCTGGGCCTCGAGCCCGAGCAGCGGGTCGCGATCGCAGCCACGACGAGCTACGACTGGATCACGGCCGACTTCGCCGTGATGTGTGCCGGTGGAGCCACGACGACCATCTACCCGACCATGATGGGCGATGACGTCGCCTACATCCTCGCCGACGCGGACTGCAAGATCGTGATCGCTGAGGACGCCGAACAGCTGGCCAAATTGGTGCGCCACCGCGCCGCCATCCCCAACGTCGCGCGGGTCGTGACGTTCGACGCTGCCTGCGCTGCCGACTCGGACTGGGTGATCAGCTTCGAGGAGTTGCTGGAGCTGGGTCGAGCGGAGCTCGCGAAACGGCCGGGCGTGATGCAGCAGATCGCCGCCTCGATCGCGCCGGGGCAGTTGGCCACCCTGATCTACACCTCGGGCACCACCGGGCGACCTAAGGGCGTCCGACTGACCCATCGGGCGTGGGTCTACGAGGGCGAGGCTGTGAATGCGCTGGGCTTCCTCGACGAGGAGGACCTGCAGTTCTTGTGGTTGCCGCTCGCGCACTCGTTCGGGAAGGTTCTGCTATCGGCGCAACTCTCGTGCGGCTTCGCCACAGCCGTCGACGGACGAGTCGATCGAATCGTCGACAACCTGGCGATCGTCCGGCCGACCTTCATGGGGGCAGCGCCGCGGATCTTCGAGAAGGCGTACGCCCGAATCGTGACGATGGCGGCGGCGGAGGGCGGCGCCAAATCCGCGGTCTTCAACCGGGCGATGGCAGTGGGGGCGAAGGTCAGTGACCTGCGCCGGCAACGGCGCCGGGTCCCCGCCACGCTGCAGCTCCAATACGGCTTCTTCGACAAGCTCATCTACTCCCAGATCCGCGAGCGGTTCGGTGGCCGCCTGCGCTTCTTCGTGTCGGGGGCCGCTGCCCTCAACCAGGAGATCGCCGAGTGGTTCCACGCGAGCGGGATCTTGATCCTGGAAGGCTACGGACTCACGGAGTCGGCTGCGGGCACCTTCGTGAATCACCCCGACAACTTCAAGATCGGCACCGTCGGCCTGCCGGTGCCCGGCACCGAGGTGATGATCGGCAAAGGCGACGAGGTGCTGGTCAGGGGGCCCGGGGTGATGGAGGGCTACCACAATCTCAAGCAGGACACCTCGCGCGCCTTCTCCCGAGGCGGCTGGTTGCGCACGGGCGATCAGGGGAGTCTCGACGACGAGGGATTCTTGACCATCACGGGCCGGATGAAGGAGCTGTTCAAGACATCGGGGGGCAAGTACATCTCGCCCCCGTTGATCGAGGCGAAGTTCAAGTCGGTCTGTCCGTACGCGAGTCAGTTCGTGGTGTTCGGGGATCAGCGCAACTTCTGCGTGGCCCTGATCACTCTGGACCCCGACGCGATGGCCGCCTGGGCAGAACACAACGGGATGTCCGAGGCGACGTACGAGGAGATTGTGAAGTCGCCGCAGGTTCACGACCTGGTCGCCGGCTACGTCGACGAGCTGAACTCTCAGCTGAACCGTTGGGAGACGATCAAGAAGTGGGTCCTGCTCAGCGAGGATCTGAGCGTGGAGTCGGGTGAGCTCACCCCGTCGATGAAGGTGAAGCGGAACGTTGTCGAGGCCAACCACCAAGACACGATCAACGCGTTGTACGCCTAGGCGTTGCATCGGGTGGGCGGGAGCCGAACTCGACGGGCCCCTGACGGGCGCCTCACAGCCGGCGTGGCCGCCTGCACCCCGGCATCCGAGTCCGGGACCTCCACGACAGCGACGGCGAGCGGATCGGCCACGCCGCCCAATGGCGCCCCGCCCGGAACCGACGAACGAGGGTGGTTTGATGTCCTCGTGCCGTCTGTTTCCCCGCCAGGCGGGCCCGCCCCCCTCGACGGCGGGCTGCCGGACCGAGTGCGAGCCGGACTCGGGTCGCGTCCCTTCGGCATCTACGTCCATGTTCCGTTTTGCTCGACTCGGTGCGGCTACTGCGACTTCAACACCTATACCCCCACTGAGCTGGGTGAGGAGAACAGCGCCGTCCGCACGAACTACGTCGAGGCGGCCATCGAGGAAGTGCGGATGGCGCGACGCATCCTCGGCGATGGCGCACCGACCGTCCAGACGGTCTTCTTCGGCGGCGGCACCCCAACCCTGCTCCACACCGCACACCTGAGCGCCATCCTCGCGGCCATCTCGGCGGAGTTCGGGCTCTCCGACGGTGCGGAGGTAACCACAGAAGCCAATCCGGACAGCGTGGCGTTATGGGACCTCGAGGAACTGCGTGGGGCAGGGATCAACCGGATCTCGTTCGGGATGCAGTCGGCGGTCGATCACGTCCTGGCAACCCTGCAGCGCACCCACGACCCGCTACGCATCCCGGCCGTCGTCGAGTGGGCTCGTCAGGCCGGGTTCGAGCAGGTAAGCCTGGATCTGATCTACGGCACTCCGGGGGAGACTCTCACGGATTGGCGGATCAGTCTGGAAGCTGCCCTGGCCTGCCATCCGGATCATGTCTCGGCCTACGCCCTGATCGTGGAGCCCGGCACCCGCTTGTTCCGTCAGGTGCACACCGGGCTGCTCACCCCGCCAGACGAGGACGACCAGGCCGACAAGTACCTGCTCGCGGATGAGCGGCTCGCTGCCGAGGGGTTCGAGTGGTACGAACTGTCGAACTGGGCACGCAGTCTTGGTTCCCGATCCCGGCACAACCTGCTGTATTGGACGGGCGGGGACTGGTGGGGGGTCGGTGCCGGCGCACACTCGCATGTCGGCGGCGTGCGTTGGTGGAACCTACGCCACCCCTCGGCGTACGCCGGACGGATCGGCCTGACGCACAGTCCGGCCGAAGCCCGTGAGGAGCTCGACACCGAAGCGCGACGGGTGGAGCGCGTGATGCTGGAGATCCGGCTCCGCGCCGGGCTGCCGGTCGCAGCCCTGGACAGCGCTGGACTCGCGGCCGTGCCGGGGTTGCTCGACCGTGGCATGGTCACGACGGCCGGCGGCCGACTGGTGCTCACCCGACACGGCCGGTTGCTGGCCGACGCGGTGGTGCGCGACCTGCTGCCCTAGGTGGTGACGAAGTCGATGAGTTCCTCGACCCGGCCGAGCAGAGTGGAGTCCAGGTCGGCGTACGACTCGACGCGGCCGAGGATCACTCGCCAGGCCCTGCCCAGATCGGCGGGGGTAGCGCCGGGCCAGCCGAGTCGCCTGCAGACTCCCTGCTTCCACTCCTCATCGCGTGGCACCTCGGGCCACGCCACGAGTCCGAGTCGCTCCGGTTTCACGGCCGCCCAGATGTCGATGAAGGGATGCCCGACGATGAGCACGTGGCGGCTGAGGGCGGAGCCCGCGATGCCGGCGGCAATGCGGGACTCCTTGGAGCCTGGGACCAGATGGTCCACCAATACGCCGACCCGGCGCTGCTCGTTCGGCCCGAAGGCACGCAGGCTCGCGTCGAGGTCGTCGATGCCCCCCAGATGTTCGACGACAACTCCCGCCAGCCGTAGGTCGTCGCCCCACACCTTCTCGACCAATTCGGCGTCATGTCTGCCCTCGACGAAGATTCGGCTGGCCCTCGCCACCCGCGCTCGCGCCTGTGGCATCGCCACCGATCCCGATGGCGTACGGCGAGCGGGCGGCGGAGCGACGCGCACGCTGGGGGAGGTCAGAACGACCGGGCGTCCCTCCAGCAAGAATCCCGGGCCGAACGGAAAACTGCGTCGACGCCGATGGCGATCCTCGAGCGTGAGCGTGCCGAGATCCCGGTCGATGCGGACGATCTCGCCGCACCAGTCGGTGTCGAGGTGCTCGACCACCAGGCCGACGGCAGCTGCCTGGGTGTTGGCTCGTGGCCGGCCGCGGGCGCGCCAGTCTCCGGCGAGGGGATCGTCGCGGTAGCGGTCGACGGATCGAGTCACCTCGACAGGGTGGCAGCAGCGGGTCTCGAGTCAGGGCACTGAGGGCGTCGACACGCGGGATCAGACGAGCGGCAGTCGCTGGCGCGTTCGGGGCAGCTGAGAGTAGCCCCGGAGTACGGCGTCGACGAGGTGGTCGTTGGGGAACGGCCAGGTGGTGGAGTCCAGGGCGTCGCGCACCGGAACGCCGCGTGAGACGAGATCCCTGATCGTCTCGGCCACCACGCCGATGTCGTGGCGTTGCTCGTTGACGAACGCGCGGTCCACCAGTGCCCCGTGTCCGGGCACGACGATCGCGTCGGGCGCTGTCAGTTGCATGACGACGTCCAGGGCGCGTGGCCAGTCCATCGGCCAACTGTCGGCGCCATAGACCGGAGGGCCGGACTCCTCCACGAGGTCGCCGGCCACGACCACACCCGCGTCGGGCACCACCATCACCAGGTCCCCGCCGCTGTGGCCACGTCCGGGGTGGACCAACTCGACCGCGCGGTCACCGAGGCTGATCACGCGAGTCGAGGAGAAGGTCTCCGTAGCCGCCACGATCGTGGTCGCGCACACTTCCTCCCGATACTCCGCACCGGACTCGTCGAGATACCCCGCCTGGGTCTGCTGCCCCGAAGCCACGGTGTTCGCTGCGGCGACCTCGTGGGCGCACACCCGCACCTCGTGGTGGGCCGAAAGGAAGGAAGCGTTTCCGAACGTGTGGTCGAAGTGTTCGTGAGTGTTGATCACCCATGCCACCGGGCCGATGCCGAGGCGGGCGATGTCGTCGACCAGGCGGGCTCCTTCGGCCTGGGAACCGTGAGTGTCCACGACTAGGGCGCCCGCTGTTCCCGTAACGACGGTCACGTTGAGGTCCATCCACGCCGAACGGGCCACCCACACCCGATCGGCGATCTCGCGAAAGGACGGTCGTGACATGCGTTGAGCCTAGCTACCGGAATCTGGTCCAACCTGGGGATTGCGAGCCGAGTACGATTGGCACTCGCTCGCGATGAGTGCCAGCAACGTCGTGCGCTGGGCGGGTGATCGAAGCCAAGAGGAGGGCCGATGGTCGAAGACCGCAAGTTGGCCGTTCTCCGCGCCATCGTCGAGGACTACGTCGCGACTGAGGAACCGGTCGGCTCCAAGGCGCTCGTCGAGCGGCACGGTTTGGGAGTCTCCCCGGCGACCGTGCGCAATGACATGGCCGCCTTGGAGGAGGAGGGTTTCATCACCCAACCCCACACCAGCGCGGGCCGCGTACCCACGGACAAGGGCTATCGGCTTTTCGTCGACCGGCTGAGCGGCGTGAAGCCGATGAGCGTCGCGGAGAAGCGCGCCATCTCGACCTTCCTCGAGGGTGCTGTCGACCTCGACGACGTGGTACAACGCAGCGTTCGGCTCCTGGCGCAGCTGACTCGGCAAGTGGCTGTGGTCCAGTATCCAACGCTCTCCAGGTCAACTGTGCGGCACGTCGAGGTCGTGGCGCTGGCCCCTACTCGGCTGTTGGTGGTGTTGATCTTGTCCACCGGACGGATCGAGCAGCGACTGGTGGAACTGGCCGCGGACTTCGACGAAGAACGGCTCGCGATCTTGCGTGCCCGCATCAACGCGGCGGCCGCTGGAGCCCGGATTGTCGAGGCCTCTCGGGCGCTCTCGGGGCTTAGCGAACAGGTGACGCCGGCCGATCGGCCGACGACCGAGCTGGTCGTGGCGGCACTCCAGGAGGCGATGACCGACCACCGTTCGGACGAGCGCGTCGCCGTCGGCGGCACGGCCAATCTGGCCCGCTTCGGCGACGACTTCGACGTGACCGTTCGCCCGCTGCTCGAGGCACTCGAAGAGCATGTGGTGCTGCTGAGGCTGCTGGGTGAGGCGAACCCAGGGGGTCTGGTCACGGTCCGCATCGGACACGAGGGCCCCTACGACGCGCTAGCGGCCACCAGCGTGGTGGCCACCGGCTACGGTCCCCGTGACGAGGCCTTGGCGACGCTCGGAATCGTGGGACCGACCCGGATGGACTACCCCGGAACAATGGCGGCGGTCCGGGCGGTGGCTCGCTACGTCTCCCGCATCCTCGATGAAGCCTGAGCCCGACGCACCGAACCAACCCGCCCCACAGAGCCCACCGGACAGCAAGGACAAGTGTTGAGTCAGGACCTCTACGAGATCCTCGGCGTACCCCGTGACGCCGAGGCCGACGTCATCAAGAAGGCCTACCGCCGGCTGGCCCGGCAGTTGCATCCGGACGTCAATCCTGATCCCGAGACCCAAGACCGGTTCAAGGAAGTCAGCCTCGCCTACGAGGTCCTCTCGGACCCCAACAAGCGCGCCGCCTACGACCGCGGCGGTGACCCGTTCGACGGCATGGGCGGGTTCGGCCAGGGAGCTGGGTTCTCCTTCACCGACATCATGGACGCGTTCTTCGGAGGTGCCGCGACCGGGCAAGGCCGCGGCCCCCGGCCTCGGGTACGCCGGGGCCAGGACGCGTTGGTGCGCATCGAGCTCGAACTCGCCGAGGCCGCGTTCGGAGTCAATCGCGAGCTCAAGGTCGACACGGCCGTCGTGTGCGGTTCCTGTCAGGGCGGCGGGACCGCGCCGGGCACAGCGATGCAGCAGTGCACCACCTGCCGGGGAGCCGGCGAGGTCGCACACATCCAGCGCTCGTTCCTCGGCGAGGTGAGGACGCTTCGACCCTGTGCCGCCTGCCGCGGATTCGGCTCCGTGATCCCGGACCCGTGCCGTGAGTGCTCCGGGGAGGGCCGCGTTCGCTCTCGACGCACGCTCATGGTCAAGATCCCGGCTGGAGTCGACACGGGGACCCGGGTCCAATTGGCGGAGCAGGGTGAAGTCGGTCCAGGCGGGGGACCGGCTGGGGATCTGTACGTCGAGGTTCACGTCGCTCCGCATCCCATTTTCAACCGACAAGGCGGAGACCTGCACACAACTGTGTCGATCCCGATGACTGCGGCGGCGTTGGGGACCACGCTTACTCTCCCGACCCTCGAGGCGGATCTCGTGCAGTCCGAAACCGACGCAGGGCGGGAGCCTGAAGCGTCGCTGGAGACCTCCTTCCAGCTCCCGATTCCTCCGGGGACCCAGTCCGGCACGGAGCAGGTGCTGCGCGGGCGTGGTGTGCCCGGACTACGCGGTGGAGCGCGAGGGGCCTTGATCATCACGGTTGCCGTCGAGACGCCCACCCGACTCGACGCGCGACAAAGCGAGTTGCTCGCCGAGTTGGCCGCCCTGCGCGATGAGCTTTCGCCGACCGGCCAGGCCAAAGCGGCGCCGAAGTCGGTCTTCGGACGCCTCCGGGATGCGTTCAATCAACACTGATCGGCCATCCGAGGAGGCTCAGTGACCCAACCGGTCTTTCTCGTCGAGACCCTCGCAGGGGTCGAGGTGGGAGACGTCATCGACGTCGGCGGAGCCGAGGCGCACCACGCCGTGGCGGTGCGGAGGATGCGCGTGGGCGAGTCGCTGGTGCTGACCGATGGCCAGGGTTCGACCGGAACCGGTCGGGTGAGCCACGCGGGCAAGGGTGTGCTGCGGGTCGAGCTGGCCTCGTTGAGTCAGGTGCTGCAGCCGCAGCCCGCAATCTGGGTCGCGCAAGCCCTTCCGAAAGGCGATCGCGGAGAACGCGCCGTCGAGCTGCTGACCGAGATCGGCGTCGCGCGGATCCTTCCGTGGGTCGCAGAGCGTTCGGTCGTGCGATGGCGTGGCGACCGTGGTGAAAAGTCGCTCGCAAGGTGGCGGGCTACGGCGCGGGAGTCGAGCAAGCAGGCGCGTCGAGCCTGGTTGGCCGAGATCTCGACGCAGATCTCGACCCCCGAGCTCATCACCGTGGTGGACAGCGTCGACCTCGCGGTGATCCTGCA
>JAKFXV010000225.1 GCA_021731205.1 Nocardioides sp.
GCGACCAGCGCGTCCTCGGGAGACTCGTGGTAGTAGCCCAGGGACAGGTTGAGTACGTCGATCCGATGCCCGCCCGCCAGCCCGGCCGCATGGCGAGAAGCCAGGGTCGCGATCGCGACGAGCGAGTCGATCAGCACCCCTTCGGGGATGAAGCCGGCAGAGGGTACGACGCGCCACGCCAACAGGTCCGCATCCGGGCACTGCTGGTGCACGAGGCCGCAGATGAACGTGCCGTGGCCCGACAGCGGGTCGATGACGCCGTCGATCGGACCGTCGAAGTCACCGCCGACCTCCGGGTCGGGCGGCCGCACCGCAGCGCCGTACCCGATGTCGACACCGTCGAGGGTGACCGATTCATCGACGAGCCGAACCACGGTGCCGGCTGCGTCGGTGAACTCGAACCACGGATGGGTCCCACAGCCGGTGTCGAGCACTGCCACCACCGGCCTGGTGCCGTGTTTGGTCGCCGCCCACTCGGCAGCTGTGGTGCGATGCGGGCGCGCCCCGGTGTAGGCGACCGGTTGCCGCCCGCCGCTTCCCACGGCTCCGTAGGTGTCGGCCGGGCTTGCCGACCAGTGCGGACTCGCGGACCAGTGCGGACTCGCGGACCAGTGCGGGCTGGCGGACCAGTGCGGGCCGGACACCACGACATGTTCCAAGCCGACGCCGGTCAAAGCCTCGAGTCCCAGCTCCGCGCGCGCGCCCTGCAGCAAGACCCAGGCATCGGGGTCGGCTGCGCCTGGTGCCGGCCGCTCGATGCGGAGCCGCGCGACGCCGATATCGGAGTCGTTGAACCGCAGCCGATTGCCCAGGGAGTCGTCGGTCCGCACCGTCCAGCCAAAGCGACCGGCAACCTCGCCCAGGAGGGATCCGGTCTGCGCGAGGTCCCTGGCTGCAGTCACGAGCAACGAGCTGCCGAAGTACAGCGTGGGTCGAGCGACGACGCCTGGCACCTCGGGACCAGCCGTCGGATCGAGCAACCGGATCCCTGCACGTGCGAAGTCGGGATCGGTTGCCGGCGGGAAAGCCGGCTCCCGGTTCCAGTACGCCTTCGTCCGCGGTCCGGGCTTGGGGGTGTCCAAGGACATCTGTGCTCCTACAGGTCGACAGCAGGGGTGACGAGATTGGTGGTGGGGTTGGCATCTGGGTGCAGCAGGAACCTGGTCGCGCCCGAACGCAGCTCCGGGAACTCGAATCGTCCCGCATCGAGGATGTTCGCGACCACGCTACGACCGCCCTGGGACGCGGTGACGGTGAGTGCTCGAAGCGGAGTGATCCACCCGTCGACCCGACAGGTGTCGGGTCCGGTGCTGCTCACCCGCAAGACCATGGAGACATCGTCGGAGTCGAAGGTGAAGGTGATCGCCTCGCCTCCAGCCCGCGCCCCCACCAACTCGGCGCGGCGCGAGGTCAGGCTCAGCAACTCGTAGGCCACGTCGAGGTCCTCGATGGCGAGCGCCACGAGCACTCGCTCGACGAGCGCATCGGGCACCGGATCGTGGGTGTCCCACACATCGGCCAAGGAGTCCAGGAGCGGCTCTCGAGTCACCCGTGCCACCCCCTAGAGCGACGAGCCCCCGTCGAGAACCCTGGTTTGGACCTGCTGAACCGGAACATCGCGAAGGTGGAAGGGGAGAAGTTGAACATCGAAACCCCCCGAGTGGTCGCCGGATCTGTGCCCCTCACGTCCATGATGAGGCGCGGTGGCCGATCCTGATACAACCAATCGATTCGGCGCTCCGCAACGAACCTCGAATAGGAGACTTGCTCCGGCAGTCTCCTACGACGCTCGGAAGGGAGGTTGTCGTGCTGATCGCCGAGGCCATGATGCTGCTGCTGATCGACCCCCCTACGGGCCGACCCAAGGTGGATCCGATCAGGCTGGAGACGGTGTTGGGTGGCGCCCTCACCTGCGACTTCGAGACACGTGGGCTGCTGACGACCTCGCCGACCGGCCCGCTGGGCAACCTCCGGGTCACGGCGACTCGGAATCCCGACGGCTCCCTCGTGAGACTCCCCGCGCACCTGGAGCGGGACTCGCTGATGGTCGACGGCCTGGCCATCGCCGCGAAGCGGAGCTACAACGGCCCGCGGCTGGTCGGCAAGCTCGGCCGGAACGTGCTGACCACTACGACTCAACGACTGATCGACCGTGGCACGGTCGTGTCACGACCGGAGAAGCGCTGGCTCAACCTGGTCACGCTGGCCCGTTGGCCGGTCCAGGACCTGGGTCCGGTCGAGGAACAGAACCGGCTGATCTACGACGCGATCGTCTTGGGCCGGCAACCGGACCCCCACACGTTGGCCTTGATCACCATGCTGCACGCGATCGATGTGACCCACCGGGTGGTTCCGCTGGACGGGCTGTCCCGCGCCGACGTACGAGCGCGGGTGAAGCCGATCGTCGGCAAGAGCTGGATCGCCTACTCGGTGCGGGTGCTGGTGGCCGCCCAGATGCCGGGTTGACCACGGTTCGCTAGCTGAAGTCGGGGTCTTCGTTCCGATTGCGCTTGAGCTCGAAGAAGTGTGGGTACGCCGCCAGCGCCAGTGCCCCGTCCCACAACCGCGCGGACAGTTCGCCACGCGGGATCTTCGAGAAGACCGGCCCGAAGAAGGCCGTGCCGTCCACGGCGATGATCGGAGTCCCCACGTTGGGACCGACGACCCCGATCCCGCGGTAGTGGGACTCGTGCACGGTCGCGTCCAGCGCCTCGTCGTCCATGTGGTCGATCAGCCGCGCCGGCAGCCCGGTTTCCTCAAGGGCTTCGACGACGTTCTGCGGAACGACGCCCTGTTGGCGCGTGTGGGTCCGCTCCCCCAGCGCGGTGTACATGGGAAGCAGCACCGAGTCGCCGAACTCCTTCTGCGCCGCGACGATCACGCGCAGCTGCCGGGTGCCGCGGGCGATGCTCGCTCGATAGGAGTCGGAAACGTCGAGGTCCTTGTTGAGTTCGACCAGGCTCATCACGTGCCAGTCGATGTGCAGTGCACGATGCTGCTGGGCCTCGAGGATCCAGCGCGACGTGATCCACGCCCACGGGCACAGTGGGTCGAACCAGAAGTCAACACGCGTCGGGGATGCATTCATGTGCGGGGCAACGGCCGCGCGGGCAGCCTTGTTCCGCACCGGCGCCCTCAGGTCAACAAAGTGCTGAGAATCCCAACGCACGCGCAAACGGCGAGCGTTCTCAGCACCGACCAGTTCGCCGCGAACAACAGCACTCCGGCGAGCGCCGCGATCACGACGGCCACGACGTCGTACGACGACCAGACCGGCGCGAGCAGCCGGAACGGCCCCCACGCGAGATCCTCAGTGCTGGTGAACAGCGTGTGCAGCGCGAAGTAGACCGCGAGATTGGCAATCACACCCACCACGGCGGCGGTGATTCCGGTGAGGGCCGCACTGAGTCCGGAGTTGCCGCGCAAGCGCTCGACGTAAGGCGCTCCGAGGAAGATGAACAAGAAGCACGGCACGAACGTGACCCAGGTCGTCAACAGGGACGCGAGCAGGGCCGCCGCCCAGGGATCGAGCGAACCGGGGTTGCGGTAGGCACCGAGGAACGCCACGAACTGGACCACCATGATCAGCGGCCCCGGGGTGGTCTCGGCCATGGCCAGTCCCTTGACCATCTCAGCGCCACTGAGCCAGCCGTAGGTCTCGACCGCGCGCTGCGCGACGTACGCCAGCACGGCGTACGCGCCGCCGAACGTGACCAGCGCAGTGCCGGCGAAGAACACGCCCTGGTCCACCAGGACACTGTTGCGGCCCAGCACCAGTGCGGCGATCGCCACCGGCAGCAGCCACAGCACGACGCCTCCGGCCAGGATTCCCGCGTTCCGGCGCTGCGACGGCCGCGCGTGATGGAGGGCCTCGTCAGGGATGAGCGGCGCGGGTCCGTCCCGCTGCGCCCCATGACCGGCAGCGTTGAGGATCCCCGGGTCGCGTCGGGCCAACAGCCAGCCGAGCAACGCGGCACCCACCAAGACGACCGGAAACGGGAGGCCGAAAACCGCAAGCGCGGCGAACGCGCCCACGGCGAGCGCGAGCAACGAACGGTGCCCCAACGCGCGGCGCCCCACTCGTAGCACCGCCTGAATCACGATCGCGAGCACGGCCGGTGCGAGGCCGACGAACAGGCCGCTGACCAGGGCGGTGTCGCCGTGCGCGACATAGAGCCACGACAGTCCCAACAGCGCCAACACGCCAGGAAGCACGAACAGGACCCCAGCGATGAGACCGCCCAGGATGCCGTTGAGCAGCCAGCCGATATAGATCGCCAACTGTTGAGCCTCGGGCCCCGGCAACAACATGCAATAGGACAGCGCATGGAGGAACCGGCGCTCCCCGATCCATCGACGCTCATCGACCAGGGTGCGCTGCATCACGGCGATCTGGCCGGCCGGGCCGCCGAAGGTCTGCAGCGAGATCAGGAACCAGGTCCGGGTGGCTTCTCCCAGCGGCACCACGTCGCGGTCGGTCCGGTCCATGCGGCCCAGTCTCGCCGAGCGCGCGGTTCCCCGCACACCGGGGGCACAGCCTGCGATGGCATGATGCCCCGCATGCCTGGAACCAACCTGACTCGTGCAGAAGCCGCCACTCGCCACGACCTGCTCGCCGTCACGGCGTACGACGTGACGCTGGACCTCTCGGTGTCCGACAAGGTCTTCGAGAGCACCACGGTGCTGACCTTCACCTGCTCGCAACCCGGCGCCAGCACCTTCGCCGACCTGCACGGCGCCACGGTGCACGAGGTCACCCTCAACGGAGTGGCGCTCGATGCCTTCGAGGTCTACCGCGACAACCGCATCGAGCTCAGCGACCTCGCCGGCGAGAACGAGCTGCGGGTGCGCTGCGAACTCCCCTACAGCCACACCGGGGAGGGCCTGCACCGGTTCGTCGACCCTGCTGACGGGAGGGTCTACCTCTACAGCCAGTTCGAGGTCGCCGATGCCCGTCGGGTCTACGTCACCTTCGAACAACCCGACCTGAAGTCGGTGTTCACGTTCACGGTGGTCGCCCCCGAGGAGTGGGTGGTGGTGTCGAACACCACGCCACAGCCAGAGCCCAGCGCCAACCACACCCGCACCTGGACGTTCCCCACCACCGCCCGGATGTCGACGTACATCACGGCGTTCGTCGCGGGCGAATATCACGCGGTCTATGACGAGTACGTCGGCGCGCACGGCACCATCCCGCTGGGCCACTTCTGCCGCCAGTCCATCAAGGATCAGCTCGACATCGAGGAGCTGCTCACCTTGACCAAGCAGGGCTTCGCGTTCTTCGAGGAGACCTTCGCCTTTCCGTACCCGTTCGGGAAGTACGACCAGGCCTACGTGCCGGAGTACAACATGGGGGCGATGGAGAACGCCGGCTGTGTGACCTTCCGCGACGAGTACCTCCCGCGCAGCCGCCAGGTGCACAGCTTCTACGAGCAGCGGGCCAACACGATCCTGCACGAGATGGCGCACATGTGGTTCGGCGATCTCGTGACCATGAAGTGGTGGGACGACCTGTGGCTCAACGAGTCGTTCGCGGAGTGGGCCAGCCACCATGCCCTGGTCAGCGCGACGGCGTACACCGAGGCGTGGACCGGCTTCACCAACGCCAGGAAGCTGTGGGCCTATCGCCAAGACCAGCTGCCCTCGACCCACCCCATCGCAGCGGACAACTACGACCTGGAAGCCGTTCAGGTCAACTTCGACGGCATCACCTACGCCAAGGGCGCATCCACCCTCAAGCAGCTGGTTGCCTGGGTGGGACTGGAGCCGTTCTTGAAAGGCTTGCGGGCCTACTTCGAGGAGCACGCGTTCGCGAACTCCGAGTTCGCCGATCTGCTTCGGGCACTGGAGCAGGCGTCGGGCCGGGAACTTTCCTCCTGGGCCGACGAATGGCTCAAGACGTCGGGGGTCAACACGATCGCTCCGGAGTTCTCGGTGGCCAGCGACGGGACGTTCACCTCGTTCGCAGTGCTGCAGACGGCGTCGGCGGAGTTCCCGACGATCCGGCGACACCGCCTGGGCATCGGGCTGTACGACGTGCGCGAGGGACGGCTGGTCCGGCGTACGACCGTGGAGACGGACATCGCCGGCCCCCGCACGGAGATCCCAGAGCTGGTCGGTCAGCTCCAGCCCGACCTGGTGCTGCTCAACGATGGAGACCTGACCTACGCCAAGATCCGCCTCGACGAGCGTTCCCTGGCAACCGCCGTCGCACACATCGACCAGGTCGACGACTCGTTGGCGCGCGCGCTGCTGTGGAGCGCTGCGTGGGACATGACGCGCGACGCCGAGATGCGGGCCACGGACTGGGTCGCTCTGGTGCTGCGCGGGATCGGCTCCGAAACCGACCAGACGGCCGTCGGTCGGCTGCCGGGGTTCACCCGCGCCTTCGTCAACTACTACTCCGATCCGGCCGGGCGCGCCGAACTCAAGGGCGTGTGGGAGCGAGGGTTGCGCGGGTTGGTCGAGTCGGCTCCGGCGGGATCAGACCACCAACTCTCATTCGTCCGCGCGTATGCCGCGGCGGCCCACAGCCCCGAGGCGCTCGACTTCCTGGCGGGCCTGCTCGACGAGAGTGCCCACCTGCCCGGGTTGAGCGTCGACACCGATCTGCGCTGGACGCTGCTGGCCGCCTTGGCCGCCAACGGCCGAGTCGACGAGCAGCGGATCGAGGAGGAGGTCGCGCGCGACAACACGATCTCTGGGCAGGAACGGGCAGCCGCTGCGCTCACGATGCGCCCCACCGTCGACGCGAAGGCGCGGGCGTGGCACGACGCAGTCGAGCGCGACGACGTGCCCAACGAGACCCAACGTCAGATCGCGATGTCCTTCGTGGTGTCGGGCCAGGAGGAACTGCTGGCGCCGTACCTCGAGAAGTATCTCGACGCGGCGGAGACGATCTGGGAGGACAAGGGGCCGCATCGCGCCTCAACCGCGCTGGAAGGCATGTTCCCGATGCCGCTGGCCTCAAGTGCGACGGTGGCCCGGCTCGACGAGTGGCTGGCCACGAGCGAGGCGAACCCCTCGGCGCAACGCTATGTCCGCGAGGGCCGCGACGACATGGCGCGGGCGCTCGCGGGGCAGCGACGCGACGCGGCCGGCTAGGCGTCCGGCGTACGACTGGGTCTCGCGGGACGAATCGGGCTCAGAGCCGGGGGTCGCGGAACCAGGTGTCGCTGCGCTCCAGGCTCCGAGACGGCGCCTTCTCGCCTTTGACCAACCCGGGGAGGTACGCCAGCACGGCGACCACGACGTAGGTCAACACGGGTGCGCCGAGCAGGATCCAGAGCATGTCCAGCCCGGAGACCGGAGGCGGGTCGCTCCAGCCGACCGGAACGTCCGCTGCGGCCGAGCCTGGCAGGCCGGCGACGACGACCCCGGCTAGGGCCAGCGCGCACAGCGATCTCGCGGCGATCAGTTGGGCGGACTTCACGAGACGAGGATATCCATCATCTGGCCCCACCTCGATACTGGTGCCATGTGGCTGCTCGCGACGAACCCATGCACGAAGAGAGACGACTCGTGCAACCTGATGTGGCAGCTGACCGGCAACGAGAAGGCGACCCGGATTTTCGACTGGGTCGTCGGACGCCCGGCGGTCGTCGTCGGCTTGGTGCTGGCCGGCATCGTGCTGCGTTGGTTCATGCATCGGATCATCGATCGACTCGTGCGCACGGCGGAGCGAGGGGTGCTGCCCGGTCGCCTGTCGACCCTGGGCATCGGACGAGCCAACCTCGGCGAGGCCGTCAGCGCACTGGAGGGTGACTACGCCGCACGGCGGGTGGCGCGGGCTGGGGCGATGGGCTCGCTGCTCAAGAGCCTGTCAACCGCCGTGATCTTCACGGTCGTTTTCTTGATGAGCTTGTCCGAACTCAACCTCGACATCGCCCCGCTGATCGCCAGCGCCGGGATCGCGGGCATCGCGTTGGGCTTCGGCGCTCAGAGCCTGGTCAAGGACTTCCTGTCCGGACTGTTCATCATCTTCGAGGACCAGTACGGCGTCGGCGACACCGTGAATCTCGGCGAGGCGACGGGGATCGTCGAGGCGGTGAGCCCGCGCGTCACCCGGCTGCGCGATCCCAACGGGACGGTGTGGTACGTCCGCAACGGCGAGATCCTTCGCGTCGGCAACCAAAGCCAGAACTGGGCACGTGTGCACGTCGACATCGCGGTGTCGTACACCGAAGACTTGGCGCGCGTCCGCCGAGTGCTCACCGAGCTGGCTGCGGAGTTCTGGGCCGACGAGGATCTCGAGGGTCTGCTCGTGGAGGTCCCGGAGGTGATCGGCGTGGAGCAGGTGCTGGGCGACGTGGTCGCCATGCGCGTCGCCTTGAAGACCCAGCCGATGGAGCAGCTCGGTGTCGCCCGGCTCTTCCGCGAGCGAGCCAAGTCCCGCCTCGAGCACGAGGGCATCGTCGTACCAACCCACGTGCCGTGGGGGGCACCTCCTGGCGGGGACACATCGCTGGGGCGGGCACAATAGCGGCGTGACGAGCTTTTACGACGAGATCGGCGGGATGCCCACCATCGAGCGGATCGTCACTCGTTTCTACCTCGGCGTCGCGACCGATCCTGTGCTCCGGCCGATGTACCCCGAGCAGGACCTCAGCGGCGCCCAACAGCGGTTCACCTTGTTCCTCGCCCAGTACTGGGGCGGGCCGACGACGTACTCCGACACTCGTGGGCACCCGCGGCTACGGATGCGGCACGCGCCGTACGCCGTCACGCCCGATGCCAAGGACCATTGGCTGACGCACTTCCGCGCCGCGTTGGACGAGGCCTCGCTCACACCCGAACAGGATCAGAAGTTCTGGGAGTACGTCACGCACGCCGCCCAGTTCATGGTCAACACCTTCGACTAACCACCGAGGCGTCACCAACACTCGCCGAGGCGTCATCAAATCTCGCCGAGGCGTCACAAACTCTCGCCGAGGCGTCACATCCTTAGCAAGAGATGACGCCTCGACGCGTGTTTGTGACCCCTCGCGGAGAACAACTGACGCCTCGACGCGTGTTTGTGACGCCTCGGCGGGTGGGGGGGAGACCACTGGCCCGGCTAGGGTGGGGAGATGCCTGAGGCCGTCATCGTCGCCGCTGCCCGCACGCCCATCGGCCGCGCCGGTCGGGGATCCCTGGTGGACTGCCGCCCCGACGACCTCGCCGCGTTCGCGATCCGCTCGGCGCTCGCGAAGGTTCCCGCACTCGACCCGACGACCATCGACGACGTCTATCTCGGCTGCGGCCTCCCGGGCGGCGAGGCCGGGTTCAACATGGGCCGGATCGTCAACATTCTCAACGGGCTCGACACCGTCCCGGCCTCGACCGTTAACCGTTACTGCGCCTCCTCGGTGCAGACCTCCCGGATGGCGTTTCACGCCATCCGCGCCGGGGAGGGAGACGTGTTCGTCTCGGCCGGCGTGGAGACCGTGTCCCGCTTCGACCGCGGCACCTCCGACAACCATCCCGGCACGCGCAACCCGACCTTCGAGGAGGCGGCGACGCGCACCCTGTCGTACGCCGCCGGGGGCCGCGACTGGCACGATCCACGAAACGACGGTCACCTGCCCGACGCCTACATCGCGATGGGTCAGACGGCCGAGAACGTCGCCAGGCTCAAGGGCCTGGACCGCAAGGAGCTCGACGAGTTCGGCGTGCGCAGCCAGAATCTCGCCGAGCAGGCCATCGCGGCGGGGTTCTGGGCGCGCGAGATCACGCCGTACGAACTCGGCGACGGCACCGTCGTGAGTCAGGACGACGGCCCCCGCGCCTGCGTGACCTACGACGCCGTCTCCCAACTGAAGCCGGTCTTCCGACCCGACGGGGTCGTGACAGCCGGCAACTGCTGCCCGCTCAACGACGGCGCGGCCGCCGTCGTCCTCATGTCGGACACGAAGGCGGCCGAGCTCGGCATCGCGCCGCTGGCGCGGATTGTGGCGACGGGCGTGAGCGCTCTCTCCCCCGAGATCATGGGCCTGGGACCGGTCGAGGCGACCCGCAAGGCGCTGGCCAACGCCGGCATGACGATCGACGACATCGATCTGGTCGAGATCAACGAAGCCTTCGCGGCACAGGTGGTGCCGTCCTACCAGGAGCTCGGCATCGACCTCGACCGGCTCAACGTCAACGGGGGCGCGATCGCCATCGGGCACCCCTTCGGGATGAGCGGCGCACGCCTGCAGGGAACGCTGCTGAACTCCTTGGACTTCCACGACAAGTCCACCGGACTGATCACCCTGTGCGTCGGCGGCGGGCAGGGCATGGCGATGATCCTGGAGCGGATCTAGCGCCTAGTCGCGAGTGAGGCGCCGGTGGGTGACGCGGTGCGGCCGCGCCGCCTCGATGCCCAGCCGCTCGACCTTGTTCTGTTCGTACGCCGCGTAGTTGCCCTCGAACCAGAACCACTTCGCGTCGTCCTCGTCATCGCCTTCCCAGGCGAGGATGTGGGTCGCGACCCGATCGAGGAACCAGCGATCGTGCGAGGTCACCACGGCGCAGCCCGGGAAGTCCAGGAGCGCATCCTCCAGTGACTGCAGCGTCTCGACGTCCAAGTCGTTGGTGGGCTCGTCGAGCAGCAGCAGGTTGCCGCCCATCTTGAGCGTCAGCGCCAAGTTGAGTCTGTTGCGCTCACCCCCGGAGAGCACGCCCGCCTTCTTCTGCTGATCAGGACCCTTGAAGCCGAAGGAGGCGACGTAGGCCCGTGACGGCATCTCGAAGTTGGCGACCTTGATGTGGTCGAGCCCGTCGGAGACGACCTCCCAGACGTTCTTGTTGGGGTCGATCCCGCCCCGCGACTGGTCGACGTAGGAGATCTTCACGGTCTGCCCCACCCGAAGTACGCCGGCGTCGGGAAGCTCTTGCCCCGTGATCATCCGGAACAGGGTGGTCTTGCCGACACCGTTGGGTCCGATGACGCCGACGATGCCGGCCCGCGGCAGCGAG
>JAKFXV010000226.1 GCA_021731205.1 Nocardioides sp.
ATCCCACAGACCTCGCCGCTGGCCCGGTAGTCCAGGAGCCCCGATCCAGTGAGGTAGCCGCGGGCCACGCACTCCACGGGTTCCATGGCGAGCGCCTCGCAGATCACGGCCCGGCCGGCAACGGCGTCAGGCACGTCGAGCGAGACCACATGGTTGGGGACCAGATCGGCAACCTGCCCGAACCACCACAACGACATCTTGGTGAGGATCGCGCCCTTGTCGGGGATCTCGCTGTCGAGCACGAAGTCGAACGCCGAGATCCGGTCGCTGGCGACCATCAGCAGGCGACCCGCGTGCTCCCCCGCGTCGATGCGATAGAGGTCGCGCACCTTGCCGGAGTGAACGTGCGTGGCGCCCTCGAGCCACGGAGCTGCCGGGATGTTGAGTTCGGCGTCGTGAGCCATATCGCACAGCCTAGGGACCCGAAACTACGCAGTCCGGGCTGGGTTACTCCGGGGGCGATTCTCTTGGACGGACGTTGTACCAGATGACGTCGCGAACGTCGACCACGGTCACGATATGTGCCTCGTTGGTCAACACCACCCCGGCACCGGCAGCGACGGTGGCCTCCGCATCCACCTCGAAGCCAACCTCCTGGAGCTTCGCCTTCGCTGCGGCCACTGCCTTCGCGGCCGAGCCGTGATAGGCCGTGACCAGCAAGAATGAACCGTCCTCCATCCGTGCGCTGCCACCGATCCGGAGGTCCCCGAGGGGGACTTCGGATTCAGGAAATCCATCGGGCAACCGGTTGCCCGCGATGATGTCGATGTCTTCTTGCGTGACGGTCAAGTCACCGGGCTCGAAATCCACCGCGTCGTCGCCGGGCTCGCTCGCCCTGAGGGTCGCCACGCTGCCGAGTCCGCGCTGCGGAGAAGGGTCGTCGGAGCCGCACGCTCCCAACCCGGGCGCTAGCAGGAGCGCTACCAAGCCAGCGCGCGAGATCCCGAGAGCCATGGGTCCAGCCAGTAGTCCCTTTCCGTTAGCCACCTTGCTTTTCGATCACGTAGTTGATCGTCCCTTCGGTGGCCAGGACCTTGACCAGGTACGTGTCGTTGCTCAGCTCGGCCCCGCCGGCGCTGGCCATGGGCGAATCCTCGATGACCGAGAATCCCTTGTCCTCGAGTTTGCCGACCGCGTCAGCGACCGCGTCCTCGGCCGAGGAGCCGGTCGCAATGATCACCGTGAACGACGCTCCGTCCATCGACTGAGAGCTGACGATGTCACCGTCCACCAGCGCGATGTCATCGGAGGGGAAGTCGTCGGGCAGTTTGTCGCCCACGGTGAAGGTGCCATCCTCGCCCTCGATGGTGACCTCATCGCCCTCGATGTCGACGTCAACGTCGGTGCCAGCGTCACCCGCGGCGTCCTCCATGGCATCCTCGACAGCGCGTTCGCTGAGCTCTTCTCCCCCGCACGCGACCAGCGCGGGCACCAACAGCAGTGCGACTACGAGTGCCGCGATCCGGTTTCGCTTCATGGGGTTCCTCCTCGAAGTCCGCGTCGGGGGTTCAACGCTCGGTGACGACGTAGTTAACCGAAGTCTGGCCCCCCGACAGCGTGGCCGCTAGTTCCACCCGGTAACCCTTCGAACGCAACACCATGGAGACCGAACCCGGGGTCTGTTTCCTGGACCGGACCACGAACCCGCGCTCGGTGAGCAGCGCGCTGGCGTTCGCCGCTACGGTCTTCGGCTCGCCGGTGACCAGCACCGTCACCGAGAACCCCGCATCCGGGTCGCTCAACGACGACAACACGGTGCCGGGCACCACCGGAACCTTCTGCACCGGATAACCCGCGACCAACTCGCCGGACGTGTCCACCTGCCCACCGCCCGGGGTGTCGATGGTCGTGTCACCAGAGGGTACGGCGGACGGCGTCTGCGTTGGGTCGGCCGGCTCAGCATCGTCCGAGCACGCTGTCAACAGCAGTACGCCGGCCGCGAGCGCGACGGCCCATCGGGGCGTCCGCCGGCTTGGCTGCCAGGGTGTCGTCACGGTGTCGTCCTCCAGATGTGTCCGAGTGATGGCTACAGGATGGCGCCGGGTCGGTAGCCGGCCGCCGCCGGATCGGAGGCGATCACCGCCTCGGCCCGCCGGGCGACCTCGGCGATCTGCGCCTGCGCCGCTCCGGTGAACGTCAGCGGATCGGCGACCAGCGCTGCGATCTGATCTCGACCGAGGCCCAGCCGAGCGTCGGCGGCGAGCCGGTCGTACAAGTCGTTCGCGCCCAGGCCTTGTCTCATGTCGAGCGCCACCGCGACGGCGTGCTGCTTGATGGCCTCGTGCGCGATCTCGCGGCCGACCCCGGCTCGCACCGCCGCCATCAGCACCTTGGTCGTGGCCAGGAAGGGGAGGTAGCGGTCCACCTCACGCGCGATGACCGCCGGGAACGCGCCGAACTCGTCCAGCACCGTCAAGAACGTCTGGAACAACCCGTCGGCGGCGAAGAACGCATCGGGCAGCGCCACCCGTCGTACGACCGAGCACGAGACGTCGCCTTCGTTCCACTGATCACCGACGAGCTCACCGACCATCGAGAGGTGGCCCTTGAGCACGATCGCCAACCCATTGACCCGCTCGCACGAGCGGGTGTTCATCTTATGGGGCATCGCGGACGACCCGACCTGACCTTCGGCGAAGCCCTCCGTGACCAGCTCGAGACCGGCCATCAGTCGGATCGTGGTGGCCAGGTTGGCTGGTGCGGACACCACCTGCACCAGCGCCGACACCGCATCGAAGTCGAGGGAGCGAGGGTAGACCTGGCCCACGCTCGCGAACGTGCGCTCGGCGACCGCCGCTTCGAGGGCGGCCAGGCCGGCTGCGTCACCGCCGAGCAGGTCGAGCATGTCCTGCGCGGTGCCGACCGGACCCTTGATCCCGCGCATGGGGTAGCGCACGATCAGATCGTCCAGCCGCGCGATGCCGACCAGCAGCTCGTCGGCCGCCGTCGCGAACCGCTTCCCCAACGTGGTGGCCTGGGCGGCGACGTTGTGGGAGCGTCCGACCAGCACCGTGTCCTGGTGCTCCACGGCAAGCGCGACGAGCCGAGCCAGGGTGGCGACGGCCCGCTGCCTGATCAGCCGCAGCGAGGCCGTGATCTGGGCCTGCTCGACGTTCTCCGTCAGGTCCCGCGAGGTCATCCCCTTGTGGATGTGCTCGTGGCCCGCGAGGGCACAGAACTCCTCGATCCGCGCCTTCACGTCGTGGCGAGTCACGCGTTCGCGGGCGGCGATCGAGTCGAGGTCGACCTGGTCGATCACGGCTTCGTAGGCCTCGATCACGCCGTCGGGCACGTCGACGCCGAGGCTGTGCTGCGCACGGAGTACGTCGACCCAGAGCCGCCTCTCCTCGCGGACCTTGTGCTCGGGAGACCACAACTCGACCAGGTCGGCGCCGGCGTAGCGAGCGGCAAGCACGTTGGGGATGGCGGGTCGGGTCACGTGGGCACCTATGGGGTCACTCATCGGGCGGCTCCCTGCGCAATGTCGGTGCGCCATTGAGCACCGGGAAAGGTGATGTCGCCGAGGCCGGCGTAGGCGGTCTCGCGGGCTTCGCCGAGGTCGGCCCCCACGGCGGTCACGGCCAGCACCCGGCCGCCCGCGGTCACGAGGGCGTCCCCAGCCGAAGCCGTGCCGGCGTGGATGACGTGGACCCCCGGGCGGGACTCGGCCGCGTCGACTCCCTCGATGGGGTCGCCGCTGGAGGAGGTCTCGGGATAGCCCTTGGACGCCATCACCACCGCGACGGCCGCGCCGGAGCGCCACCGCGGAGGCGGTACGTCCGACAGCGTGCCGGTTGCGGCGGCGTACAGCAGCGGAGCGAGCGGGGACTCCAGCAGCGCCAGGAGTGGCTGCGTCTCGGGGTCGCCGAAGCGAGCATTGAACTCGATCACCCGCGTGCCTCGCGAGGTCAGCGCCAGCCCGGCGTACAGCAGACCGGTGAACGGCGTGCCACGGCGGGCCAACTCGTCGACGGTGGGCTGCAAGACATCACGCAGCACCTCCTCGACCAGACCCGGCGGCGCCCAGGGCAGCGGGGTGTAGGCGCCCATCCCCCCGGTGTTCGGGCCTCGGTCTCCGTCGAAGATCCGCTTGAAGTCCTGGGCTGGTTGGAGCGGATAGACGGTCGCCCCGTCGGTGATCGCGAACAACGACACCTCTGGCCCGTCGAGGTACTCCTCGATGACGACCTGCTGGCAGGCCGCCGCATGGGCCAGCGCCTCGGCGCGATCGGAGGTGACCACGACGCCCTTGCCAGCCGCGAGGCCGTCGTCCTTCACGACGTACGGCGGCCCGAAGGCGTCCAGCGCCGCCGCGGCCTGGTCGGGGGTGCCGCACACCCGGGAGTCGCCCGTCGGCACTCCGGCGGCTCGCATCACGTCCTTCGCGAACGCCTTCGAGCCCTCGAGCTGGGCAGCCTCGGCGCTGGGCCCGAAGGCGGCGATCCCGCGCGCGGCCACCGCATCGGCCACCCCGGCCACCAGCGGCGCTTCGGGACCGATGACGACGAGGTCGATCGCCAGCGAACGGGCCAGCTCCGCAACGGCCACACCGTCGAGCTGGTCGACGTCGTGCAGCGTCGCCACCTGCGCAATCCCCGGGTTGCCGGGCGCGGCATGAACCTCGACAACCGTGGGGTCCAGCCGCAGGCTGCGGGCCAAGGCGTGCTCTCGACCACCGCTGCCGACGACGAGGACCTTCACCCCTCAACCCTATCGGCGGACTAGTCTCGGGCTATGAGCACGTTCGCCCGGCCGACCCCGCACCCGGCCGGCCCTGGGCAGGAGTCGGTGTGGGACTACCCTCGCCCGCCGCTGGTGGAGGTTCGCACCGATCTGCTCGAGATCTACCTCGGTGGCGACCTGATCGCCCGAACTCAGCACAGCTGGCGGGTCCTCGAGACCAGCCACCCCCCGACGTACTACCTCCCGCGGGGGTCGTTCACCGACGGCGCGCTGCGCCCGGTCGAGGGCAACAGCTGGTGCGAGTGGAAGGGCCAGGCCAGCTATTTCGACGTCTTGGGAGGAGGGCTGCTCGCCTCCCGGGCGGCGTGGACCTACCTGGACCCGGTGCCGTCGTTCGCGGAGATCGCCGGTGCGGTCGCCGTGATGCCGGGGCGGATGGACCGCTGCCTGCTCAACGGCGAGCAGGTCACTGCACAGCCCGGGGGGTACTACGGCGGCTGGATCACCGCGGACATCGTCGGGCCGTTCAAGGGCGGGCCCGGCAGCGACGGCTGGTAGCACCGCGGATTTCTGCACCGCGGATTTCTTCAAAGATTGGCGTCGGGGTCGAGCCATGTGTTTAAATCGAGTAATTCACTCGACTTTACAAACACAGTAGGAACACACCCATGGGAATCTTCATCGCCTTCGCTCTCGCCGGGGGGATGGCCCAACTGGTCGACGGCACGCTCGGGATGGGCTTCGGCGTCACCTCGGCAACCGTGTTGCTCTATCTCGGCGTGGCACCGGTCACCGCCAGTGCCGCGACCCACGCCGCCAAGCTGCCCACGACGTTCGTGAGCGGGATCAGCCATTGGCGCGCAGGCAACGTGGACACGTCCGTGCTGTGGCGGCTGGCCGTGCCCGGCATGGTCGGCGGCTTCTTGGGGGCGGTCGTGCTGACCAACATCAGCCTGGCGTCCGCGAAGTCCTGGATGTCGGGGCTGCTGGTCTTCTTCGGCCTGGTGATCTTCGCGAAGTTCGGCTTCGGCGCGAGCCTGATCCCGACTCCTCGCGGCGGCCACACGGTGCGCTGGCTGGCACCCATCGGCGTCGTCGGCGGGTTCGTCGACGCAACCGGTGGCGGCGGCTGGGGCCCGGTCGCCACCCCGAGCCTGATGACCGTCACCGCGCACGAGCCTCGCAAGGTCGTCGGCACCGTCAACGCGGCGGAGTTCCTGGTGGCCGCCACGGTCTCGATCGCGTTCTTCACCAGCGCCGCCGTACACGACATCCCCTGGCTGCCCGTGCTCGGCCTGGTGACCGGGGGCGTCATCATCGCTCCCATCGCGGCCCGCCTCGCCGGCCGCCTGCCGCACGCCCCGATGGGCACTCTCGTGGGCGGTCTGGTGGTGTTGGTCAACTCGGTGAACATCACCGCCGGGCTCGGTGGCCTGCCCTGGTATGCCGACGCGGCCGGCCTGCTGAGCATCGTGGGAGCGACGTCGTACGTCGCGTATCAAGCCTGGCAGCGCGAGCGAGCGACAGTGGGAACCGCCGCTCTGGCAGACGCAGAGCTCAGCTGACCACCACGGTCTGCTCGCGCCCGGGCCCGACCCCCACGGCCCAGAAGGACGTGCCGCTGAGGTCCTCCAACGCGCGGACGTAGGCTCGGGCATTGGCCGGGAGCTCGCCGAAGCTGCGGCACCCCGAAATGTCGATGCCCCAGCCGGGGAGCTGCTCGTAGATCGGGGTCGCGTGGTGGAACTCCGTCTGCGTCATCGGCATCTCCTCGTGTCGCTCCCCGTCGACGTCGTAGGCAACACAGACCGGGATGGTCTCCCAACCCGACAGCACGTCGAGCTTGGTCAAGAACAGCTCGGTGAGGCCGTTGACCCGCGTGGCATACCGCGCGACGACGGAGTCGTACCACCCACAACGCCGGTTGCGTCCCGTCGAGACGCCGACCTCGCCACCAACGTCCCAGAGCCGCTCGCCGTCGGCATCGAAGAGCTCGGTCGGGAACGGCCCGGAGCCCACTCGCGTGGTGTAGGCCTTGATCACGCCGATCACGCGGTCGATCCGGGTCGGGCCGATGCCGGCGCCGGTGCAGACCCCGCCGGCGACCGGACTGGAGGAGGTCACGAACGGATAGGTGCCGTGGTCGACGTCGAGCATCGTGGCCTGGGCCCCTTCGAAGAGCACGGTCTTGCCGCGGTCGAGCGCGTCGTTGAGCAACAACGACGTGTCCGCGACCATGGGCCGCAACCTGTCGGCGTACGACAAGAGCTCGTCGGCTGCCTCGCGGGGGTTGATCGCCCGGCGGTTGTAGACCTTGGCCAGTAGGTGGTTGCGGACGTCGAGCGCGGCCTCGACCTTGAGCCGAAGGATCGACTCGTCGAACAGGTCCGCGACCCGGATGCCGATGCGGTTGATCTTGTCGGCGTACGCCGGCCCGATGCCGCGACCGGTGGTGCCGATCTTGCTGGCTCCGAGGAACCGTTCGGTGACCTTGTCGATCGTGGAGTGATAGGACGCGATGACGTGGGCGTTGGCACTGATCACGAGGTTGTCGGCGGCGACCCCCCGGGCTTGGAGGGCATCGAGCTCGCGGAACAGCGCCTCGGGGGAGATCACCACGCCGTTGGCGATCACGGAGGTGCAGCCAGGCGTCAAGATGCCGCTCGGGAGCAGGTGGGTTGCGAACTTCTCGCCGTTGACGACGATCGTGTGACCGGCGTTGTGACCACCGCTGGTGCGCACGCAATAGTCGATGGTGTCGTTGGTCGCGAGCAGGTCCGTGGCCTTGCCCTTGCCCTCGTCGCCCCACTGTGCGCCCAGGATCACGATCGCCGGCATGGGCATCCTCTCGCTGGTTTCGCAACGCTCCGATGCTTGCGAGACGCCCAACTTTAGGGCGAACCGCCCCCGACCCCGCTTCGGTAGTGTCCACGGCGTGGACCCGATCCTGGTCATTGCCAACACCGAGGCCGGCACGTCCGACGACGAGCGATTGGCGACCGCACTCCAGGTCATGCGGCGCGAGGCCTCGGTCGACGTGGTGGCCACGTCGAGTTCGGGCGAACTGGACGGGGCGTTGCATCGGGCCGGCTCGCGTCGGATCGTGGTCGCCGGAGGTGACGGCAGCCTGCACGCCGTGGTCGCCGCGCTGCACCGGCGACACGAGTTGTCGGCCGACAAGGTGATCGGCCTGCTGCCGATGGGGACCGGCAACGACTTCGCTCGTGGCGCCGGGATCCCGCTCGACATCGAGGCCGCGGCCGAGGTGGTGGTGCACGGTCGACCTCGCCCGGTCGACATCCTGGTCGACGAGGTCGGTGAAGTCGTCGTCAACAACGTGCACGCCGGAGCGGGTGCACTGGCCAGCCGCGAGGCCGTGGGCTGGAAGGCTCGCCTGGGTGCGCTCGGGTCGGTCGGCGCCGGACGGCTGAACCTCGGCCGGCTGGCGTATCCGGTGGGCGCCTTCATGGCCTCGTTGCGGCCGGCCCGGCTTCGGCTCCGAGTCGAAGTCGACGGCACGGTGGTCAACGACTGGGACCAGCCCGTGCTGATGGTCGCCCTCGGCAACGGGTCGCACGTCGGCGGCGGAGCCGAGCTCAATCCGGACGCCGACCCCGAAAGCGGTCGGATCGACGTGATCATCTCGCGGGCGACCGGGCCCTTGGCGCGCTATGCGTACGCCCTCGGCGTACGCCTGGGGCGGCATCCCGAACGCGACGACGTCGCCCAGCACAGCGGCACCCAGGTGACGATCGTCGGCGAGGAGTTCTGGTGCAGCGCCGATGGTGAGGTCTACGGGCCCGAGCGACGGCGTTCGTGGCGCGTGGAGCCGGCGGCGTACTCGCTGGTTCTGCCGTGAGCGGCTCGGGTAGCCTTCGGCGTCCCACCCCCCACGCTGCAGGAGCCCCCGCATGGCCCGAGGATCGGCAACCGAGGAACCCGCCGACTGGGTGACTCGCGCCGCCGACAGCGCGATCCGGCATGCCGGTGAGGGGAACCTCGTGACCTGCGCGTCGGGCATCAGTCCCAGCGGGCCGATCCACCTCGGGAACCTGCGCGAGTTCCTCACGGTGCACTTCGTGGCCGAGGAGGTGCGGCGCCGTGGGGTGCCGGTGAGGCACCTGCACAGCTGGGACGACTACGACCGGTTTCGCAAGGTGCCGCACGGTGTGGACCCGTCGTACGACGAGCACATCGGGCGGCCATTGTCCGGCGTACCCGATCCGTGGGAGTGCCACCCGAACTGGGCCGAGCACTTCAAGGCGCCGCTTCGGGCCGCGCTGATCGAGCTGGGTTGCGAGATGGTCGAGATCGACCAGACGTCGATGTACACCTCCGGTGCCTATCGGCAGCAGATCCTCGAGGTGGTCCGGCGCCGAGCCGAGATCGAGGAAGTGCTGGGCCGCTACCGCACCAAGGAGACCGACGATGACGGGGGCGATGCGGTCGAGGATGCCGGGGGCCTGAGCCGTTTTCCCTACAAGCCGTATTGCCGCCAGTGCTCGCGCGATCGCACGCGGATCACGTCGTACGACGACGAGACGACCGACTTGTCGTATGTCTGCGAGGTGTGCGGGTTCGTCGGCGTCACGACCCTCGCGACCCAAGACGAGGGCAAGTTGGTGTGGAAGGTCGACTGGCCGATGCGCTGGGCCTTCGAGCGGGTCGACTTCGAACCGGCCGGCGCGGACCACTCCAGCCCAGGCTCGTCCTTCACGGTCGGGCACGAGCTGGTCGAGCTGATCTGGGGGTGGCCGCGGCCGTCGTGGTTCGGCTACTCCTTCGTCGGCGTCGCCGGGATGCCCAAGATGTCCTCGTCGGAAGGCGGGGTGCCGACGGCGGCGGAGGCCTTGCGAATTCTCGAAGCGCCGATCCTGCGCTGGCTCTATGTTCGGCGCCAGCCCAAGCAGGCGTTCAACATCGACTTCGGGCCGGAGGTGATCCGGCTCTACGACGAGTGGGACGCGCTGGCGAAGAAGGCGGCCGATCCGAATCGGCGCGACGCGCAGGTCTTGGCGTACGACCGCGCGGCCAGCACGTCGACGGCAGGGGTGCTTCCGACTCCTGACGTGGTCGCACCCTTCCGCGCGTTGCAGTCGGCGGCCGACATCACCGCCGGAGACCTGCCTCAGATCTCGCGGATCATCGGCGATCTCGGCTATGCCCACACGTCTGTGGACGAACTCGAGCCTCGGCTGAGCCGGGCGATGAACTGGACCAATGACTATGTCCCGGCCTCGGACCGCACCGTGGTGCGGACGGTGCCGGATGCAGCCGGGCTCGCCTCGTTGGGGCCCCGAGAAGCCGAGTGGCTGCGGCTGCTGTTGGCGTCGCTGGACGAGGCGGCGGATCTGCCGGCGTTGACGACGCTCGTGTACGGGGTGCCGAAGCTGGCGCTCGGGCTGACTCTCGACGCGGACCCGACCGACCAGGTCAAGGCCGACCAGAAGGAGTTCTTCGGACTGCTCTATCGGCTGTTGATCTCCGCCGATCGAGGCCCGCGGCTGCCGACCTTGCTGCTCTCGCTCGGTCCGGCGAAGGTCCGCTCCCTCCTCACCCCCTAACCCGCCTCGGCGGGTTAGGGGGTGGTGCCGAGGAGGGCGTCGTACGCCGCTTCGCTGGAGTCGTACAAGAACTGAGAGCAGCGCTCCCACTCGTCGGACTCCCCGATGCTCCGGGCCGTCAAGGCCAAGATCGCGAGGCACTGCAAGAACCCGCGGTTGGGCTCGTGCGTCCAGGGGACCGGGCCGTGCCCCTTCCAGCCATTGCGACGGAGCAGGTCGAGACTCCGGTGGTAGCCGACCCGGGCGAAGGCGTACACCGTCATCTCGTCGGCACCCTCGTCTCGTGCCGCCTGCGCTAGCGCGGCCCAGGCAAACGGCGAGCCCGGGCGGTTGCGCGCCACAACCTCAGGCGCCACTCCTGCAGCGAGCTCCGCGGCCGCCGGATCTTCGGGTAGCAGGGTGTCCGGTGGACCCGCCATAAGGTCGATGAAGTTCATGTCGCCACCCTCTCACCCGCTGCCGGTCGGCACCCGCCGACCCGTCAATCACGCGTCGACACGCCGCAAATGTGGGCACATGAGTGACGGGTCACCAACACGACACGGGTCACCGGGTGTTAGTGGAGGGAGGTGCCGGCGGAGCTGAGGTTCTGGCAGGCTTCGACGACGCGAGCGGCCATGCCGGCTTCGGCGGCCTTGCCCCAGGCCCGCGGGTCGTAGGC
>JAKFXV010000224.1 GCA_021731205.1 Nocardioides sp.
CCAGTGGTGGCCCCGATCGTCTGGGGCCACGGCCCCAGACGATCGGGGCCACCACTGGAAGCCTACGCTAAGCGACCAAATTCGTTTAGCGCGCGAGGAAGGTGGATGCGGTGAGGAAGTTCTCGTTCCCCGCGCCGTCCTCCAACCGGACCACACCAGTGATCAACGGACGCGTCTCCTGAGTCGGAACGAGTCGCTCGGTATCCCAGCGATCGCTCGTCATCGTGAGGTTGACGGTGACCGTCTCCCCCGCAGGAATCGTGTCGTTGTCCACCGCCAGCGTGTCACCCAACAAGTAGGTGTCACCGCTGGTGATGTACTGGGTGATCTTGGCGTCCGTCGTGCCGGTGTTCGTGATGTCCACCGTCATCGTCAGGGCCTGTGCCTCCGCGTCGTAGGTCGAGATATCCGCGTCCAACGTTGCGAACGACGCATCCATGGCGACCGGCTCAGGCTTGTAACGAAGCACCTGCAGCGGAAGCTTGTCAGGGTACTTCTGGCCCTGCCAGATGAACGCGCCCAGCAGGATCACCAGCACCAGCGCCATGGAGGCGTTGCAGAACTGATGGTCCTTCTTCGTGATCAGGCCGGCATCGGCACCGTCGCTGTTCAGCGGAACAGACAACGACACGGGCAACCGGGTGACGGTCGGCTTCGGGACGGTCCAGTAGATCATCCAAGCCATGCCGATCGTGAACCAGATCAGGTTGAACAAGATGACCGGGCCAAGACCGAAGCGCTCCAAGTCGATGGTGCCACCGCTCTTGAGAGCCACCTCGTGCTTGAAGTCACCATCGTTGCCGGTGACCTTGACGTAGTTGCCGGGACCGATCAGCGAGCCGGCCTTGTGGATGGCGAAGATCGGGTGAATGTGCCACCCGTTCCCGGTGCTGACACGACGACCGGCCAACAGAATCTCGAAGTTGTAGACCGCGCCCTTCTCGATCTGGATCGAGTGAGGGGTCGGCTTACCGTTGACGAGTCGCTCCTTGATGATGACCGGCGGACCGGGCGCCACGATGCTGATGAAGCCCAACTCGGGTTCTTCCAGCTGCTCCGGCCACGTCTCCAGCACCTTGACGGTGCCGGTGACGGTGAACTCCCCGTTGACTGGGACTTCGACTGCGGCCTCGCCCATGGGCTGCCCATTGATCTCGACATCCCAGAAAGCGACCGTGCCCATGCGGAGCCAGCCTTCTTGGGCTGCCTCACCGTGTGCGTTGGCAGGTGCGACCGGAGCGGCCAGCGTCACCAGAGCTGAAGCCGCGACGAGAGCGCCTACCTTGCGAATAACCTTGCGCATTATGTCTCGTGTCCCTTCTCAGAACCGCGTGATGAAGCGGCCGATTGGCCAGATGGCAAGCATCCGGGCGATGAACTGACCGATCCAGTAGCCGGCTACTGCCATGGTGGCGCCGAACGCGAGAGCGACATACAGCGTCTGTCCCAAGAAGGTGCGCAGCGAGCCGCGCTCGATCAGACGGAGGTACTCCGGCGTCTGACCACGCAACACCGATACACCCTGCATATCGGCTGCGGTGATGGTCAGGCCCATGAAGTCGACCGGCTGCAGGTAAGGCGCCATCAGGATGTAGTTCTCCATCCAGAAGATGATCGCGAAACCCATAGCGCCGATGAGACCGGTAAGCACGAAGCTCTTCGTCTTCAGCAGTACCCAGTCAAGCCAGACCGCCGCGGCGATCATGCTGAGCGGCCAGACGAAGTTCAGCGGGAACCCACCGAACCAGTCCCACTGGACCACACGGCCGACCCACTGGCAGATCACCATGCAGACGGCGGTGTAAACGGCGCCCGTCGGGAACCGCCAAGCCAGCCACTGGATGTACTGCAGGGCCGAAGGGATGATGATGATCGCAAACGGGGTGACCATCGGCCACCACTGGCGGTCTTTCCAGTCCGTCCAGAAATCCCAGTCGCCGGCGAACAGCAACTTGGTGATATCTGCGGCGGCACCGACGACGAATGCCGCGGTGATCCAGAAGACTGCGTCCCACTTCCGATCGATGTACTTGTAGCGACGGTGGAGCAACTTGCGTAACGCCTCGTTACGCTCGTCGACCGCCTGCGCCTCTGCGGTGGCACTCATAAAGAGCTCCTTCTTATCTGGTGATGAGGGGCGGAGAGCCCGCCGCCGTCAAACGGCGACGGCGGGCCTCCAAAGGGTGTCGAACCGAATCAGGCAGCCTGAGTTTCGGAGTCAACGGCGGCCGGAGCCTCTTCCAAGATCTCGTCCTCGATGGCGAGGAGTCGGCTAAGCGACTCTGCCCAGAGAGCGAAGATGCCGGAAGCGAGCCAGCCATAGGTGACGAACGGCCAGTGGAACGGCGCGGCGAAGATCTCCTCGGTGATCCACATGGAGTGGCCCCACTCGTTCATCGCAACCTGCATCATTTCGGTGACGGAGGCGGAGATGAGGAGGAAGAAGGACCAGGGGAAACCCTTGTCCCGCGAGTAGACCTTCGGAAGACGCGTCATTCCGTAGAGGTACGTCCCGATGCAGAACGTGATGCCCATGGGGAACGCCCAGAAGAACATCACGATGTGGCTCGGCGTAAGCGCCGTGTCACGAACGGTGGTCTGGTGCCAGACGCCGTCCTGGTTCGGGAAGAAGCTGGCCATGAAGTAGAGCACCATGCTGGTGATGCCGATGAGGCCCCAGAAAACCACGATGCGACGAACTTCTTCAGCCGGGGTGATTGCCTTGACCTGCGCGGCAGCGTCGAGCTGCTGGCCGGTCTTGAGCAGCCAACCCCACCAGCCGAGCGTCACAACTGCTGCGACGATCAGCTCGATCACGAAGAGGCTGAACCAGTACTTCCTGAACCCGTCGCTTGCCGCGTCCAGGCCGGCTTCGTTGTACCAGGAGTACTTCTGCTGGTACAGGCGAAGGCCGATGAACGTGGAAGCCAAGAGCGCCATTCCCCAGAACATGGAGAACCAGCCGCCCATCCAATCGATAGGGCCCTTGCCCTTGGGGAACTCCGAGTCGCCGGTGTCAGCGAACTCGACGGTCTCCCGATCGACGGTAGTAGACATATTTGTCTTTCCCTTCTTGTTTCCTGCCGGCCGCTAGCTAGCCGGAAGTAGTGCGGACTTTTGTGAAGCAGGTGTAGCTATGGAACGAGGACCGCGCGCCCGCGCACACGGCCATGGTGCAAATCGTCGAGCGCCTTGTTGGCGTCGTCCAACGAGTAACGCTGCGCATGCAGCGTCACCTTCTTCGCGGCTGCAAGATCCATCAGCTCGCTAAGTTCTGTGTAGTTACCGACCAGACTACCGACAACACTGATCTCGCTAAAGATGATTTGCAGTGCCGGCAAGTCGACGCGCCCGCCGTAACCAACGACGTAGTACGTGCCGCCGTTGCGGATCATGTTCGGGCCGGTGACGGTGGTTCCGTGCTCGGCGACGAAGTCGATCACCGCGTGGGTTCCGTGGCCGCCGGTGAGATCCTTGATCGCGGTGACCGGATCGTCCTTGCCATCCACGACGTGGTCGGCGCCGATCTCCTTGGCCATAGCCAAGGCATCAGGGTTGGTGTCAACGACGATGATCTCGGTCGGGCACATGGCCTTGAGGGACTGGATCGCGATGTGACCCAGGCCGCCGGCGCCGATGACGACGCAGGACGAGCCCGCCTGAAGCCCCGGAACGGCCTTCTTGACGGCCCGGTAGGCGGTGATACCGGCATCGGCGAGGGGTGCCACGTCGACCGGCTCGAGCGAGTCGTCGAGCTTGATCAGGGCCCGCTCATTGGTGAGGAGGTACTCGGCGTAACCACCGTCGACATTCAGACCCGGGAACGCACTGTTCTCGCAGTACATGTCTTCGCCGCGACGGCACCCGGCGCACACGCCACAGGTCGCCAGCGGGTGGCAGATGACCTTGTCGCCCACCTTGACTGTGGACACGGCCGAACCAACCGAGTCCACCCAGCCCGCGTTCTCGTGGCCGATCGTGTAGGGCAGCAGCAGACCATCGGCGTCGAGAGTGCCGCGCCAGACCTGCTCGATGACGTGGAGGTCGGTGCGGCAAACGCCCGCAGCCCCCACCTTGACCACCACGTCGTGGGGACCCTTGACCTCGGGCTTCGGGACGTCCTCCAGGACGAGTTCCTTGTCGTACTCATGCAGCCGTGCGGCCTTCATGCAACTTCTCCTCTGGTGATCTCTGCGGTGGGGTGAACAGTTGAGTCGGGATAACGCTCGTGAATCAGGGTCTTGCACATCATCCCGTTGCCTTCGAACGAGACGGCCATGACGCTGGCGGACCGCCGGTGGAGCCGGAGCTTGTCCGGCTCCACCGGGCGGCCATCAGCAGCCACGAGGAACGGGGCCTCCGAAGAGGTGTCGATCCCCAGTTCCGTGCGCGTCGACAGGTACTTGTCGAGAAGTTCACCCTCGTACTCGAACCCGGCCACGTCGGCCAGGTCCAAGTCCAAGATCTTCTCGCTGTCGATGCCCGATTTGTCCAGGACCTTGCACACCCGCTCTTGGCGGATGAGGAAGGTCTTGCGCGCGAAACGATCCCGCAAGGTGTCCAGATCCTCGATCGCATCCGCGAACACGTCGGTAAACGACGAGCCCTCGGTCATTGCGCCGTTGATCTTGTCAGCCTCGAAGTGTCCGACCAGGCTGACGTGGACATTGCCTTCGCCGACCACCTTCTCCGCGGCCCGTCGCACGTCGTCGACCATGAGGTAGGTGAAGTTCGGGGCGCAGAAGTACTGCGGAAGCTGCATGTGAACGATGACGTTCTCAGCACCTTCGGTCCCTGCGATCTCCACTTCGCGGATGAAGCCCATCTGTGTGACGGGCTCATCCACCTCTGGGTCGTAGACGTGCTCAAGTTCCGCGAGCACCAAAGTGGCGAGGGGGTCGGCGACGGGCATCAGGCCGAGGCACCAGCCATTTCGCTGCCGACAACGCCGGCAGGCACCGGGATGTCGTACAAGCGGGCGGCGTTGAGGCCCAGGACCTTCGCCTTCTGCTCGTCGCTGAGAGTGCCGTACTCGCCTTGCATGTCCTCGGGAATCTGGAAGTCGAGGAACTTCTCGATCAGCCAGCGCGGGGTCCAGATCGCGTAGTCGGAACCGAACAGGATCTTGTCCGGGCCCAGCCAGTACTCGAGTTCACCGATCATCTGCGCGAAGTAGCGCGGACGCGAGTGGATGAACGGCATCGCCACGGCCATGCCGGCGTACACGTTCGACTCCTGCGTGGCGATCCAGCAGAAGTCCTCCAGGCGAGGCAGCCCGATGTGCTCAACGACGAAGTTGAGGTTCGGGAAGTCGGTGGCCACGTGATCAACGTCGTGAACGTCGAACGAGTCGCGGTCCAGCGGCCACACCGTGGGGCCCTTGTGAACGTGGATGTTCTTGATGCCCAGCTCTTCAGCCTTCTCCAAGTAACGGTAGCTGGCCGCGTCCGCGAGCGAGTAGCCACGCGAGTCGCCCTGCCACTCCGCCGTGTACAACTTCACACCCTGGATCTTGCGCTCCGAGCACTCGCGCTCCAGGTCCTCCAGGCCCTTGTCGCCGTGCCGCGGGTCGAAAGCGGTGTTGCAGATCAAGCGGCCGGGGTTCTCGGCCTCGAGCTCCACGCCTTCCTTCGCCCGGCGGAAACCGGAGTGGTAGAACTCGGTCAGCACCGTCGGCTGGAAGATTGCGACGTCGACTCCGCCGTCCTCGAGAACGTCCTTGATGACGTTTTCCTTCTCGATCTTCTCGAAACGCGACTTGGGCCACTTCTCTTCTTCGGGGCTGAGCCCGTTGTGGTAGTCGAAGAAGCACTGGGTCCAACCGCGGCCCCAGTCGTTCTTGCAGTTCGCTTCAGAGCCGTCCCAGATGTGGATATGTCCGTCGACAATGAAGTACTGCTTGCCGTCCCTGGTGATCATCTGCTTCCTCCTCGGGCCCTGGGGGCCGCTGCCGTGCCTGTTCCTCCCGCTCCTGGTGTGCGGGCAGACGAATAGGCCGAGTGAATGCCCGCGGACGAGGGCTGTCGAGCACCCCGAGGGCTCAGCGCAGAGCGCTTCCACGTAGGCCGGAAAGCCGATGTGATCTGGCTCTCAAGGGCTCCGAAGCCCCTTCGAATGCTTCGTCGCGGGGCCGTCGCCGAGCGCTGGCTCGGCGTCGCAATGGCCCACAGGCGGCGCCCGCTGACCCCCGGCGACGCTGGCCACGGGCTCGCGAGACGCCAACGGTCGGAGATTCCGGTTGCTGTGGTCTGTACCGTGATTTGTGTCACGTGCGTCGTTGACCGGAGCGCAGGACGGGCGCACCATCGAAGAAGCCGGGCAACGGGACTCGACCCGCTCCGGGAGGATTAGAGGGCTCATGCAGACGATGGGAACCGAGACAGTCATCATCATGATCGTCGGCTTGGTCGCGATCGGATTGATTCGTCTGGTGATCGCCATGGCCGGCCGGCAGTACGCCGCCGACCATCCCAACGTGAAGGGCACCTCGCAGGACACGACGACGGCCACTCAGCGGCCGGTGCGGGGCACGGGACGGAAGTCACACTTGATGTACTTCCCCGAGGCAGAGTCGACGCCCGAGGCGACTCCCCCGGGCCAAGACCGGCATACCGAGCGTGGCGCGGTCGGCTCGACGACCGGCGACCGGTAGGCATCGACGCCTTTGGGCCGTGACGTTCCTGCCGCTTCTGCCCCGCTACTTCTGCAGGTCGATGTCGTAGGTCTTGATCTTCCGATAGATCGACGCCCGCGAGATCCCCAGCGCGTCGGCCGCGGCCTGCTTGTCCCCACCGCTGGCGCGCAGCGCCTCGACGATCGCCTCGCGGGCCATCCACTCCAGCGGGCTCAGGTTTCGTCGTACGCCGGAGCCGAACCCGGGTGGCAGATCGGTGAGGTCGAGGATGCTTCCGCGCGCGGTCCGCACCATTTGGTCGACCAGGTCGGAGACCTCGGCCAAGTTGCCCGGCCACGGCTCACGGACGAGGCGACTCATGAGTTCCGGGGTCACGCCGACGACCGCGCCAGCGCTGGCCTCACGCAGCATGTCGGGCACGATGTGGTGGAGATCTTGAACGCGCCCGCGTAGCGGCGGTACCACCACGATCGGGATCGCCGCAGACGCGAGTGCTGATTGCGCCGACTCCGACGGCGTCACTTCGCCGACCGAGTGCCGCATCGCAGCCACCGACGTGGCGGACTGCAAGGTGAAAGCGAGCCAGCCACACGACTCGCTCTGTGTGCTCGCGGCGTGCTGCACGTCGGCCAACATGGCATCGAGTGCATCTGGCGCCAGGGCATCGATGGCTCGCACGAGGGCCGGACAGCCGGTGCGCCAGTCGGACAGCACCTCGTCCAGGGTTCCGGCGGGATGAGCAGCGTCGTAGATTCGAAGGTGTCGCTCGGGAAAGAGTTCGTTCGCGATCGTCTGGACCAACGTCCGCTTACCCACACCGGGTTCGCCGATCAGGCAGACCGGCATCCTGCCCGCCGCCAGCCTCTTGACCATGACGCTCGGGCCGACGGTCACCGGTGAGAGGGCGTTGAGCGCCCGAGCACTGGCAGAATCCGGGCCGGCCATGCTGTCGCTCGCCGGGCGACCCGAGGAGGACGCCCGCACGTCGTCGACGACCGGAGCAGAGATCCGGATCACGGCACCTGCCAGTTCGGCCCGCTGGCCCCGAACGGCACGCAGGTGCAACTGCACCGTTTCTGCGGCCCCGGCCAGCAATGGGATATCGGCCTGGTCCCGTGAGGCGAGCGCGTTTTGGGCCATGGGCCACAGCTCTTCGCGGCTGAGGTTCCCGATTCGTCGGATCGCCCCGGAGCTCGCGATGAACGCCTCCTGGCTGATCGCCACGACATGGTCCTCGCGGTTGCGGCTGGCCACGAGGTACTCGTGCAGAAGCTCTTGGGCTCCGCGGCTCGACATCTGCATCAGGCCTTCTTCGATCACGCTTGCCGCCTGACGCACCAAGGCCGTCAGCGCCGGGTGCGCCCGATCGGCCCAGGTGGTGATGTCCAGCACCCCCAGCTGCCTCCGGGTCACCGGGTCCCGCAGGGGAACGCCCACGCAGGCGAACGCCTGGAGGTGCTCGTTGAAGTGTTCGAAGCCCACCACGCTCTGGGTCGACTTGCCTTCGAGGGCAGTCCCGATCCCGTTGGTGCCGACGTAGCGCTCGGCATAGTTGAATCCGGGGGCGAGCAGGGCGTTGTCCAGTCTCGATTCCAGATTGGGTTCTCCCGAGCGCCTGATGAGTACCTTGCCTCGGCTATCGGCCAGCACCACAGTGATCGGCGAGCCCAGCACGTCTTCTTGAACCCGGCCGATGACCGGCTCGGCTGCTCGGACCAGCCGACTGGAGAGGTTGATGTTGTCGTCATAGGGCGTGGACAACCCGGACGTCAGCGCGCCTTCGTCGTAGGAACGTCTCCAGGAAGCCAGGATCTCGTGGCGCGGCCCAACCTCGCGCCCTTCCTCGTGGGTTCCGACGTCTCCATCGGTGAGCAACCGCTGGCGTGCGCGAGCCAGAATCTCGGTCCAAGACCTCGTGTCACCGGGCATAATGAACCCATCGTCTCAAAGTGAGACACCGCCGGACCCGTGAGTGCGCTGTGATGGGCATCACGTTGGTGCAACGCGACGGAGGAGACTGTCCATGACCCAAGTGGTGAGCGAGCCCAAAACGGCCCCGAGTGTTGTCAGTGACGACGCTCCAGCCCGCAGGATGCTGAACACCGCGGTGAACGTCACCGAGACGCTGACCATCATCGCCGAGGACCCGCACGGGGTTCCGGCCAAGGTGTTGGCGCGTCGCCTGGGGCAAAGTCTCTCCACTACCTATTACGCACTGCAGACACTGACCAGTGTCGGACTGGTCGAGCCGTCGCCCTCTGCTCCAGGTCTGTACACCCTGGGACCCCGAATCGCTGAACTTTACCGCGGCTATGTCGCGAACCGAACCCTTCCCGAGCGGTTGTCCCCGATCCTGACGGAGTTGCGAGAGGCCACCACCGCCCGCAGCTACCTCGCCGCGTGGAGTCGCGGCGACATGGAGGTCACCCACGCTCTTGGACGACGCGGAGCCACAGAGCTGCAAGATGTGACTCAGGGTTTCCGGGGGGCCGCGCACGCGCTGGCTCCGGGAAAGGTGCTACTCGCCTCGATCCGCCCCGAGCGCTGGCCCAACTATCTGTGCGCGTCCCGCTTCGAGACCTTCACCCCGACCACCATCGACACTCCGGGTCGGCTGCACACCGACCTGCAGCGCATCCGCGAGCAGGGCTACGCGGTGGATGTCGAGGAGTTTCGGGAGCGGGTCTGTTGCGTCGCCGCTCCCGTGTATGACAGCGCCGGGCGGGTCCTGGCGGCAATCGCGATCTCGGTGCCGGCACGCCGGTTCAATCGCGAACTCAAGGACCTGGTGCACGCGGTGCGCCGTTCGGCACATGAAGCTTCCGAGATCTTCTCGGGATTGGACCCCCTGACGGCTCTCGTCAGGCAGACCGCAGAGGCGTAACCATGCGCTCCACTACTCACCGGCCCGGACTCCGCGGCGCCGGCACCACCGCAGCGACCCCGTTTCAGCGCCGCCGCGCACACCGCGCGCTGGGCTTGGCCGCCGCCGCCGTGCTCGCGTTGACCCTGAGTGGTTGCGGCGAGGGGATGAACTCCTCGGCCGACCCGGCACTCCAGTCCGAGTCACCCGAGGAAGACTCGATGGACGGCATGGACATGGGGGACGACATGGGCGATATGGACCATGGGGACGCCCAGGGCGATGGTCATATGCATTCGCACGAGACCGAGGGAGACGGCCTCTCAGCGAGTCTGCGCGGGTTGACCCTCGGCGAGGTCGAAACCAACGCGACCTCCGAGTCCGGTGGTGAGTTGTCGTTCCGAATCGTCAAGGAGAACGGCACGACCGCAACGGAGTTCGTCCGCGACCAGGGCAAGTACGTCCACGCCTACCTGGTCAGCGAGGACCTCAGCACCTACCACCACGTGCACCCGAAGGCCGCCGCCGGAAACTGGGTGGTGAACGTTCCGCCACTCCCGGCCGGGCGCGTGCACCTGGTCACCAACTTCGTCGCGGTGGATGCCGAAGGCGAGTACCGCGCACTGACCTTGGGCACTGACTTCAACATCGCTGGCGAGGCCACCGCCAAGCCGCTGCCCAAGCCCGCCCCTGAGGTTCAGGTCGACGGCTACACCGTGACACTCGGCGAGGCCGCATCGGTCGGCGCTGAGGCGAAGCTGAACCTGACCGTTACCAAGGGCGGCCGGCCAGTGACGTTCGAGCCGTACCTTGAGGCGTGGGCACACACCAGTGCCTTCGCGGCCGGCACGCAGGCCATCTCACACCTGCACCCCGCCCAGGAGTGGAAGCCGGACGCGACACCGCCCGAGGTGCTGACCTTCGTCTGGACCCCGTCGGCCGCCGGTGACTATCGCTTCTTCGTCGAGTTCATGGCCGAAGGCGAACTGCACCGCGCGGAGTTCACCCGCACCGTCTCGAACTGACTCGGTTTCGACCCTGGACATCTAGGCAGGCCTCCTTGTCGGGTGCGCCTGGAGCAGCGAACCGCTACGAGAGTGCCCCGGCCTCCGGGTTCTCGACAGGAGCGGTGATCCAGACGAAGAGCGCCGCCATCGGCATGAAGATGCCTACGGTAACCATCATCCAGAACGACTTCTCGCTTCCGACCACCAGCGCGATGCCGGACATCGTGAACGCGACCATCGCGCAGAGCATGGGGTACTGCGCAAGCAGGTGATAGCGCTTCGGGAACAGGCTGATC
>JAKFXV010000170.1 GCA_021731205.1 Nocardioides sp.
CGACGTCGAGGAGCTCGACATCGTCACGGACTTCGACGGCGACTCGATCCGGATTCAGCCCCGGGTGGTCGAATTGGGCCACCATCGGCGCGAGCTCCAGGGACTCACCGGACTCGCCGTCGAGGACAACCAGGCCAGACGGCTGCTCAACGACATCGCCTCGTTCGCGGCTTCGCACGATTTGGGACGTGAGGACCGGATGCTCGTCGCCGCTCGGTGGATGAACGACGTCTATGAACCGATCATGGCGATGGTTCCCTCGGACATCCGCGGCAAGCTCGAGCAGGCCGAGATCTTCCACGAGATCCTGGTACACCGGTGGTATCTCTCCGAGGCAGCAGGCTACGAGGTCGGCATCTTCGACGCCGCCCGGGATTTCATTGCCAACCAACTCCCGAGGCGCCGCGACGAGGCGATCGCATCGATTCCCCACGATCCCGAGGACACGGCCACCGACGGTATCGCCGTCGTTGAAACGTGACGCCTCGCGGAGATTTGGTGACGCCTCGACGCGTGTTTGTGACGCCTCGCGGGGATTAAGTGACGCCTCGGCGGGTTTGGGAGATCGCGTAGAGCGCGACGGAGGCGGCGACGCCGGCGTTCAGCGATTCGACCTGGTTGACCATCGGGATCGACACCAGCAGATCGCACGTCTCGGCGACCAGCCGGGCCAGGCCCTTGTCCTCCGACCCCACGACCACGACCAGCGGCCCGTCGGCCAGGTCGAGGTCGGGCAGGGCGACCGTCCCCGCGGCATCGAGTCCGATCACCATGCAGCCCGCGGACTGGTAGCTCTTCAGCTCGCGCACCAGGTTGACCGTCTGCGCCACCGGGATCCGCGCGGCCGCACCGGCGGAGGTCTTCCAGGCGGCTGCGGTCATCCCCGCGGCACGCCGCTCGGGTACGACCACTCCGTGTGCACCGAAGGCAGCAGCGGACCGGACCACCGCGCCGAGGTTGCGTGGGTCGGTCACCGAGTCGAGGGCGACGATCAGTGGCGGCTCGCCGAGTTCGGCGGCCCGGTCCAAGAGGTCGGCCGCATGGGCATAGTCGTACGACGGCAGCCGGGCGGCGAGTCCTTGGTGTACGGCGCCCGCAGTCATCCGGTCCAGCTCACCCCGGGTCACTTCGAGCAGCGAGATCCCCGACTCGGCCGCGAGCTGGAAGGCCTCACGCAGCCGCCCGTCGCGCTCGGCCCCCTCGGCGACGTAGACCCCGGTGACGGGGATGCCGGCGCGCAGCACCTCCACCACGGAGTTGCGGCCGGCCACCCACTCGGCCTCGCTCGATGTCGTACGACGACGGGGACGGGCCTGCGAGGCCCGCTCGGCGCGGGCCCGGTCCTTGTGCGCCTTGTGATAGGGCCGGTCCTCGGCCTTGGGAGTCGGGCCGCGGCCCTCGAGCCCGCGCTTGACGCGGCCACCCGAGCCGGCGGACGGCTTCTTGCTGGTCTTGCGGATCGCGCCCTTGCGCTGGGAGTTGCCGGCCATCACAGGCTCCATCTCGGGCCGTCAGGGGTGTCCTCGATCTCGACCCCGGCCGCGGCCAGCTGATCTCGGATCGCGTCGGCGCGAGCGAAGTCCTTGGCGGCGCGGGCTTCGGTCCGTTGGGCCAACAACCCCCGCACCAAGGCATCCACGGCGGCGCTCAGCCGGGCATCGCTGCCGGTTTCCCCCCACGCCGGATCGGCCGGGTCGAGCCCGAGAACACCCAACATCGCCCGGACCGAGGCGACCGCACCACGTGCTGCCACCAGGTTGCCCTCGGCCAGGTGCTTGTTGCCCTCGCGCACCAGGTCGTAGATGGCGCCTACGGCGGCCGGCGTCCCGAGGTCGTCGTCCAGTGCCTCCACGAACTCCGCGCACAGCACCGGCGTGACCGCCCCGGCCACGTCGGAGGTGGCTGCGTCGGCGCGATCGAGGAACCCCTCGATCCGTCGGAATCCCGCGGCGGCGTCGTCGAGCGCCTCGAAGGAGAACTCGACCTGTGAGCGATAGTGCGCGGCGACCATGTAGAACCGCAGCTCGATGCCCCGCACCCGCTTGAGCACCTCGGGGATGAGCAGTGAGTTGCCCAGCGACTTCGACATCTTCTCGCCGGCGGTCGTGATCCACGCGTTGTGCATCCAGTACGACGCGAACCCGTGCCCCGCCGCGCGTGACTGGGCCTGCTCGTTCTCGTGGTGCGGGAACCGCAGGTCCACCCCGCCACCGTGGATGTCGAACGCCGAACCGAGGTATTTCCCGGCCATCGCGGAGCACTCGATGTGCCAGCCCGGCCGCCCCGCGCCGTACGGCGAGGGCCAGGAGGCGGTCTCCGGCTCGGAGGGCTTGCGGCCCTTCCACAGCGCGAAGTCGCGCGGGTCCCGCTTGCCGCGGGGGTCGGCGTCTCCGGCGGGCTCCATATCGTCGACCGCCTGCCGGGTGAGCTCGCCGTACGCCGGCCAGGCGCGGACGTCGAAGTAGACGTCACCGGAGCCGTCGGCTGCCGGATAGGCATAGCCGCGCTCGATCAGCACTCGGATCAGGTCCAAGATCTCGGGCACGTGCCCGGTCGCAGCCGGCTCGTAGGTCGGGCGCATCACATTGATCGCCGCGAGCGCCTCGCCGAGCCGGTGGTGCATCTCGTAGGCGAGGTTGAACCACGGCCGCCCCTGGTCGGCGGCCTTGGTCAGGATCTTGTCGTCGATGTCGGTGACGTTGCGGATGAACGTGACGTCATAGCCCGAATGAAGCAGCCAGCGCCGAAGCACGTCGAAGTTGACCGCCGAGCGCACGTGCCCGACGTGCGGCTCGGACTGGACGGTGAGCCCGCAGACATAGATCCCGGCGCTCCCGGCCACCAGCGGCACGAAGTCGCGAACCTCGCGCGCCGCGGTGTCGTAGAGCCGGAGAGTCACCCGCCAAGTCTAGGGAGTCTCAGCGCCCCGACCCGCATCCCTGCGGCCCGGGCCGGCGGGTCACGCGGCGGTGAACGGGATCGAGTGCCAGCCCGTCGCCCCATCGGGTACGACGTCGCGCTCGACGCTGGTCTGCACGAGCCCGGTCTTGTCGGTGGCCCGGACCGCGACCCGGTGCTCGCCCGGTTCGACCTCGACGGACGCGGCCCACTGGACCCAGGTGTCGTCGTGCGGCACCTCGCCGAGGTCGGCCGCGACCCATGGTCCGCCGTCGACGGACACGTCGACCGCCGAGATTCCGGTGTGTTGGGCCCAGGCGGAGCCCCCGATCCGCACCCGCCCGGCCGCTACCCGCGCGCCGCTGTCCGGCACGTCGATCCGCGACGCCATCTTCACCGGCGCCTGCTCGGACCAGCCGCGGGAGGTCCAGTAGGCCTCGAAGTCGTCGAAGTTGGTCACCTCGAGGTCGACCAGCCACTTGGTCGCCGACACGAAGCCGTAGAGCCCGGGCACGATCATCCGGACTGGGAAGCCGTGTTCGACGGGCAGCGGGTCGCCGTTCATGCCCAGCGCGAGCATCGCGCTGCGCTCGTCGGTGAGCGCGGCCAACGGCGTACCGCACGTCCAGCCGTCCGCCGAGGTCTGCAAGACGGCGTTCGCCCCCGGTCGTACGCCGGCCTCGGCGAGCAGGTCGGAGATCTTCACACCACTCCACCAGGCGTTGCCGATCAGGTCTCCACCCACTTCGTTCGACACGCAGTTCAGCGTGATCCAGGCCTCGGTGAGCTCGCGGTCGACCAGGTCCTGATAGCTCAGGTTCAGCTCGCGCTCGACCGCGCCGTGAATCCGCAGTGCATAGTCGTCCGGTGCGATCACGGGCACGGCGATGGCGGTGTGGATGAGGTAGAACTTCTCGTTCGACGTGCGCCACGGTGCGATGCCATCGACGCCGATCTTGGTGCCATCGGGCTGCACCGGCGGCGTGATCGGCAACTTGAGCATCTCGCGAGCGGCCTGGACCCGGCCCCGGTCGCGGCTCAGCAACCCGCCCAGGCCGGTGGCCACCAGCGTGATTGCGCCGATCGCCCCGATCCGCACCAGGAAGCCCCGCCGGTTGAGGTCGCGGGTCGTCGCCAGCAGCGCGCTGGCCTCGGGGATGGCCTCGGCTCGTTCGACCGGGAGCTCATTGAGAGCGGCGGTACGCCGCAGCGGCTCGGTCAGCACGTTGAGGGCGAGGATCCAGGTCACGAAGCCTGCGGCCACCGGCATCGAGCCGGTCGTCATGGTCGTGCCCGAGGTCAGCAGCGCAGCCAGTGCGGCGCCGCCCAGGGCCACGAAGATCGCCGCTGGTAGCCACGTCGATCGCCGCGCCAGCAGGCCGGCCGCCACGAACGACGCCAGCAGCCCGATCACCACCAGCGCCAGCAGCACCGTCTTGTTCCAGGAGCCCAACAGTCGGATCGCCGGTTCGACGACCGAACCTGGTGTAGCCCTGATGATGCTCTCCGACACCGCGACGATGGGCGACTCCCGGATGTTGAGCCCCGACGCGACCGCGTGGCTCACGGCCAGGCCGGCAAGGCCGGTCAGGACGCCTGCCGAGGCCCAGGCTCCGTGAGTCGTGCGCATCTTTCCAATGTACCCGCGCCGGTCCGCCTCGGAACCCGGCGCCGCTGCCGTCAGCAGTCCGTAAGGTCTGCCGCGCACGGCGCCCGCCGCCGGAGAGGCCTTGAGGTGCGCGTCGACACCCGATGTCGGGCATCATGAGGCCGTGACCGCGACCCCGATGCCCCGCGTCGGCCTCGGTGTCGACGTGCATCGACTCGAGATGGGGGTGCCCCTCCACCTGGCGGGCCTCGCCTGGCCCGACGAGCCGATGGGGCTGGTGGGGCACTCCGACGGAGATGTCGCTGCTCACGCGGCGGTCGACGCCTTGCTGTGCGCCGCAGGGCTGGGCGACATCGGGAGCACCTTCGGGACCGCGGATCCCACTCGGGCCGGGGCCTCGGGAGTGGACTTCCTGGCCGAGACGGCCGCGCTGGTGCGGCGGGCCGGCTATGAGATCGGCAACGTGACCATCACCGTGGTCGGCAACTCCCCCCGGATCGCTGCCCGCCGAGCGGAGGCGGAGGCGGTGCTGTCCGCCGCGATCGGCGCGCCCGTCACTCTCGCGGCCACCACCACCGACGGGCTAGGCCTGACCGGCCGTGGCGAAGGCATCGCCGCGACCTCCGTGGCCGTGATCCTGCAACGCGACTGACTCGGCGTAGCGCGCCACCACGAGGTCGACGACGTGTCGGTGCACCCCGAGGACGTCAGCCACGACGGACGCGCCCGCCGCCCTCGCCTCGGCATGCGCACGCCGGGCGAAGTGTCCGGGCGCCAAGAGGTACGGCACCACTGCCACCCGGCCGTCGCGCCGAGCCTGACCGACCTGCTCGACCACACCGGGTCCCGGTCCGGACAGCGTGGCCAACCGGACCGGCCCGCCCCACTCCCGGTCCAGCAGCGCGCACGCTTGCCTGAGATCCTCGGCTCCGACCGGGTCACGGGTGCCGGCCGCCAACACCACCACCGGATCACCCAACTCGGCGCCGGCCTCGAAGAGCCGGGTTCGCAACGCCCGCGCCAGGGCGGGGTCCGGGCCGAGCGGAGGCGCGAGCCGGGCCGAACCCGACGCGAGCGCGACGGCGGCCGGCAGATCTTGGCGCACGTGGAATCCGGTCGAGAGCAGCAGCGGCACGACCACGCTCGGGCGGTCGTCCAGCCGCAGTTGGTCCGCGAGCAGCGGTTCGCTGAGTTCGACGTACGTCGTGACGGCCGGCACGCCCAGCGCCTCCCCTGCTGCCCGAGTGATGTCCGTCGCCACGCCTGTGCCCGACTGGTCCCTGGTGCCGTGGGCCACGGTCACGAGCACCATTAGAGGCTCAACCGGTAGCCACGCTTCACCACCGTCTGCACCAGCCGGGTGCCGATCGCGGCGCGAAGGCGGGCCACGGCCATCTCGACGGCGTGCTCGGAGCCGGCCGTCCCACTGGGCAACGCCCCGAGGAGCTCCTTGCGCGAGACCACATGTCCGGGATTCACCGCGAGCGCATGCAGGACCGCCAGCGGCGCCGGCGAGAGCGCCACCTCTGCCCCGTCGACCAGCACCGAGTCGCCGTGCAGGACCACCCGGTGACCGGCCGTCTCGATGACCACCCCACGGCGGCGTGAGGGCAGCTCGGTCTCGAGTTGCTTGACCATGGCAGCAAGTCGCGACCGCTCGGGCTGCATGGTCGGCACGCCCCACATCTCGAAGGCCGCAGCGGTCACCGGTCCGACACACGAGGCGACCACGTCAGCCTGGAACGCCGAGATCACCTCGTCGCGGCGTCCGGCCACGGCGGCGGCCTCCATCAGGGCGGCGACCGCAGGGGCGGCGGTGAACGTCACCGCGTCGAGCTCGCGCTTCGCGATCAGCTCGACCATCCGGAACAACGGCTCGGGGTCGTCGGCACCCGCAATGCGATACACCGTCACGACGGACACGTCCGCCCCCTGGCGGCGCAACGCGTGGGCGACCATCGACAGCGACTGCCCGTGTTCTTGCACGACCACGCGTACGCCGTGCAGGTCGCGGCCGCGCAGGTAGGCCAGCACGTCCTCGAAGCACTCCGACTCCGCCGACCACAGTTCGCGCAGGCCACGTCGACGCAGCGCACCCACCGACTTGGGCCCGCGAGCCAGGATCTCCGAACCGGCCAGCACCTCCAGCAACCGGTCCAGCAACCCCCAGCCCTCGGCCGCCGCGAACCACGACTTGATCCCGATCCCCGTCGTGGCCACGAAGATGTCGATCGGAGCGGTGAGCAAGCGCTCGGTCTCGGCGCGCAGCGCCGCCTCGTCGATCTGGCGCGGGTCGACCGACAGTGCGGGCGCCCACTCGACCTCGGCACCACGGCGGACCAGCAGACCCACCTGCTCGGTGACCTTGCGCGCTGCGGTGACCCCGATCCGGAAGCCGGTCAGCGGCCCCGGCTCGGTCGAGAGCTGGTCGGACGCGGCGGGCGAGTCGATCGGCCGGGCGATGTCGACCGTCACTCCCGTCATGTCGCGACGCCTCGCTTGCGGCCCACCTCGATGATCCCGTCCGTCACCCGGACGTCGTACGACGGCACCCGGACCTGCTTGTCGTCCAGGCACTGTCCGGTGCGCAGATCGAAGGCCTGCTTGTGCATCGGCGAGGCCACGAACGGAGCGCCACCCCGGGTGCCGACGATGCCGCGAGCCAGCACCGACGCCCGCGCGAACGGATCGTGGTTCCCGAGTGCGTAGACCTGGCCGTCCTCGGTGCGGAAGATCGCGATCGCGCGCCCATGGACCAGCGCCGCGACCCCGCGCTCGACCTCGACGGCGTCCAGCGGACACACCGCCTCCCACTCAGCACTGCTCGACTGCGCGCGTTCGGTCACGGCGCCCCCACGGGGATCGAAAGGCCGAGCTGCCCCAGGGTCGGCGTCACTCCGAGCACGGCGGGCTCCGCGGACACCTCGGGTGCGATCTGGCCGCGCTCGTCGACCACGAACCGGATGTTGGGATCCGGCACACCGGGCGCGTTGACGAACGACACGAAACGACCGAGCTTCTCCGGGTCATCGAGGGTCGCGCGCCACTCGTCGAAGTACCCACCCACGTGCCGCGCCATCTCGGCTTCGAGCTCCGCGCCCAGGCCGAGCGCATCGTCCACGACCACCTCACGCACCCGCTCCAGGCCGCCCCACATCGCCCGGGTCTCCTGACCCAGCACGTGCCCGTTGTGGAGGCTGGCGAGGATCGAGGCGATCTCAGGCTTGCAGTTGTCGCAGCCGCGGCCGTGGCTCTCGACGATCTCATCGAACCGGCGGTAGCCGTGGACCGCGACGACCTCGAACAGCTCTTGCCGGGAGAGCGCACCTCGGTGCCTGGCGTGGGAAGCCTCGATCATCTGATGTCCTTTCGGTGGGCCGAACCTAGGCCGGTCGTGTTGAGCGGGCGTTTCGGCATGTAACAGCCGTGCTAACGGCTGCTCACGGGTTGCTGGGGTGCCGGCGCGGCACCACCAGGTCGGCTCCAGCACGAGGCCGTGGTCGAGCCGGGGCCGCGCCCGTAAAGGCGAACGGCCCGGACGCCGGTGTCGAAAAGACCCGAACCACCCGACCCGGCTCGAAAACACACAGAACCACCCCGACCCGGCTTGAATGCACAGGGGCGATCTTCGAGAACGGTGCCGAAATGACGTACCCGCAGCCTCAACAAGGCTGCGGGTACGTCATTTCAAGCCGGGTCAGCGCGAAACTTTGTGTCTTCGCGCCGGGTCAGCGCTAGGAGGCGAGCACCTCGTCGAGGATGGCTTCGGCCTTCTCCTCCTCGGTGTGCTCGGCCAGGGCCAGCTCGGAGACCAGGATCTGCCGGGCCTTGGCCAGCATCCTCTTCTCGCCGGCGGACAGGCCGCGATCGCGCTCACGGCGCCACAGATCGCGCACGACCTCGGCCACCTTCATCACGTCGCCGCTGTGCAGTTTCTCAAGGTTGGCCTTGTATCGGCGCGACCAGTTCGTGGGCTCCTCGACGTGCGCCGCGCGGAGTACGTCGAAGACCCGGTCGAGGCCGGCCTTGTCCACGACATCGCGCACGCCGACCAGGTCGAGGTTGCACGAAGGGACCCGCACGACCAGGTCCTGTTGGGAGACGATGCGCAAGACGAGGTATTCACGGTCCTCACCTTTGATGGTCCGCATCTCGATCTCTTCGATGACAGCAGCCCCGTGATTTGGGTAGACAACCGTTTCGCCGACGGTAAAGCTCATGTGTGAGGTACCCCTTCCTAGGCCACTATTCTAACACGGTCCGGGCCGGGTTCAGAATGCGTTTTCGCAGGTCAGAGGCATATTTCGGGGTTGACAGAAGCTTCCACCTGTGCTTTCCCGGGCTGCCGCGGCCCGTTGCCGGCCGACTCGACCCGTCCCCGGGGCCGCCGCGAGGGGACTCTCGCAGCGGGTGGGGCCGGGCCTCCTCAGCAGTGTCATCGCCAGTAGGCTGAGCGCCGACCAGCGCTTCGACCTGAGGTGACCATGCCAGCCAGACCGACCCCCGTGCCCCGCAGGCGACGCCAGCACGCGGCCGCGTTCGCCGTCGCCGTACTCTGCGCCGGTCTGCTCGGCGGGTGCGGGTTCACCGATGCGACCGAGCGGGTCTACACCCCCGCCAACGGCGCCAACGAGAACCCCGCCGAGACCGAGGTCGCCGTGCTGGGCGCGGTCATCGTGTCGACGACACCGGGGTCGGGCTCGTTCGTCGCCACCATCTCCAACAAGTCGACCGAGGAGCCCGTATCGCTCAACGCCGTCGCCGGCACGGACGAGGACGCGAGTGTGGCGGCCGGGCAGTTCGTCGCACTACCGGTGGCGCCCACCGCCTTCATCAACCTCGCCGACACCGGTGGGATCCCGGTCACCGGGGACTTGGCCGCAGGCGACTTCGTGCGACTCAACCTCGGCTTCGACAACGGCGACAGGATCACGATCAACGTCCCGGTGGTCGCCAACGCCGGTGACTTCGCCGGGCTCGACGGCCCGGCACCCGCGACCGAGTCGGCCCACGAAGAGTCCGACGAATCCGGCCACTAGGCCGTCCCAACACCCGCCACGACCTCAAGAGCCCTCCCAACGAAGGAACCGCAATGACGCACACCTTGATCCTGCTGCGACACGGCGAGAGCGAGTGGAACGCCAAGAACCTCTTCACCGGCTGGGTCGACGTCGCCCTGACCGACAAAGGGCGTACCGAGGCGGTGCGCGGCGGCGAACAGCTGAAGGCGGCGGGCATCCTCCCGGACGTCGTACACACCTCGCTGCAGCGTCGCGCGATCAACACCGCGGCATTGGCCTTGGATGCCGCCGACCGGCACTGGATCCCGGTGCGTCGGTCGTGGCGGCTCAACGAGCGTCACTACGGCGCGCTGCAGGGCAAGGACAAGAAGCAGACCCTCGAGGCATACGGCGAGGAGCAGTTCATGCTGTGGCGGCGGAGCTTCGATGTGCCTCCGCCCCCGATCGACGACGGCGACGAGTTCTCACAGGTGGGCGATCCGCGGTATGCCGACCTCGGCCCCGAGCTGCCGCGCACCGAGTGCCTCAAGGACGTCATCGCGCGGATGCTCCCCTATTGGGACTCGGCGATCACGGCTGATCTGCGGGCCGGCCACACGACCCTGATCGCCGCACACGGCAACAGCCTGCGCGCGATCGTCAAACATCTCGACGGGATCAACGACGACGACATCGCTGGTCTCAACATCCCGACCGGGATGCCGCTCGTCTACCGCCTCGACTCAGCCCTCCGGCCCGAAGTCGCCGGCGGTGAGTACCTCGACCCCGAGGCCGCCGCCGCCGCTGCCGCCGCTGTCGCCAACCAAGGCCGCTAACCGCCGACCCGTCACTCATGTGGCCAAACGGCCGGCGTGTCGACACGTCATTGACGGGTCACCAGAGGAACAGGCCAGGGCAGACGTCACCAACCCAACGCTCGGGGTGACTCCGAACTTCGCTGACCCGTCAATCGATGCTCGACACGCCGTCGATGTGGGCACATGAGTGACGGGTCGGCGGCTTGGGCGTCAGCGCAAGCCGGCGGGTCGGCGGCTGGGGCGTCAGCGCAAGCCGGCGGGTCGGCGGCTGGGGCGTCAGCGCAAGCCGGCGGGTTGGCGGTTAGGCGCCGACGGCGACGGGGTTCTCACCGGTGACGATGAAGACGACCCGGTTGGCGATCGAGACGGCGTGGTCGGCGATCCGCTCGTAGTAGCG
>JAKFXV010000169.1 GCA_021731205.1 Nocardioides sp.
AGACGGGGCCATTCCACGGGTTGACCCGCGCTGTTCGCGCAGAGCGGATTAGTGGGCGGATTAGTGGGCGGATTACAGGGCGGACGAGAGGGCGGATCCGTGGGCAGGCGGTCAGCCCTCCGCCCCCACCTCGTCGGTCGATGCCGCGTCGTCCGGGCTCCCGATCGTGCCGTCGGGTCGCAGGTTGGCAAGATCGAGGACGACGCCGGAGGTGTCGGTGACCACGGCGGACTCGACGAGCTTGGCCAGCGCCTTCCCCCGCAGGATCTCCTGGACCAGCTCGGGGATGTGGTTGTGCTCGAACATGTGGTTGGCGAACTCCTGCGGATCCTGCCCGGCCTGCTGAGCACGTCGTACGAGGTGCTGGGACATCTCGCCCTGGTCGACGGTGAGCTCTTCGGCCTTGACGATCTCGTCGAGGACGAACTGAGCAGCAACGGCGTCGCGGACGCGCTTGTCGAGGTCGGCCTCGAAGTCCTCGATCGACTGCCCCTCGTCTTCGAGGTAGGCGTCCATGGTCATGCCGGCGTACATCAACTGCTGCTCGAACGACTCACGCCGCGCATTGAGCTCGTCAGTGACAATCGCCTCCGGGAGCGGAATCTCCAGCTGGGCCAGCAGCGCTTCGAGGACGGCGTCGCGAGCCGCGGCCGCCTGCTCCAGCCGCTTGCCTCGGCCGAGTCGTTCGCGAATGTCTGCCGTGAGTTCGTCGGCGGTGTCGAACTCCGATGCGGTCTGGGCGAACTCGTCGTCGTAGTCGGGGAGCTCTTGTTCCTGAACGGCGGTCACACCGACGCGCACTTCGACGGGTTCCCCGACCAGGTCGCCCCCGACCAGGGAGGAGGAGAAGGTCTGCTCGTCACCGGCGCTCATGCCCACCAGCGCTTCGTCCAGGCCGTCCAGCATGCCCCCGCGGCCGACCTGGTAGGACATACCGGTCAACTCCGCACCTTCGACGACTTCGCCATTCTGGCTGGCGGTGAGGTCGATCGTCACGAAGTCACCGTCTGCGGCCGCTCGCGCAACCTCGGCAAGGGTGCCGAAACGCTGCCGGAGGGCCTGCACCTGGGCCTCGACGTCGTCGTCGGTGATCTCGGTGGCGGGCACGACGGCGGTGAGGGCGTCGTACGCCGGCAGCTGGATCTCGGGCTTGACGTCGACCTCCGCGGTGAACTCCAAGGTCTGGTTGTCCTCGAACTTGGTGACCTCGATCGCCGGTTGGGCCAGGGGCTCCAGGGAGTTCTCGCGCAGCGCCTCGATGTACTTCTGCGGCAACGCCTCGTTGATGGCCTCGTCCAGCACGGCTCCGCGCCCGACCTGGCGGTCGATCACCATCGGCGGCACCTTGCCTCGCCGGAAGCCGGGGATGTTGATCTGCTGCGCGATCTTCTTGTACGCCGCGTCGAGAGCCGGCTTGAGCTCCTCGAACGGGACCTCGACGGTCAACTTGGCCCGGGTGGGGCTGAGGCTCTCGACGGCGCTCTTCACGTGATGCTTCTCCTCGATGGCGAACGGTGTGACCGGGTGGTCGCGATGGTGCCGTCGGACGACACCTCAGTCGGGGCGACAGGACTCGAACCTGCGGTCTCCTGCTCCCAAAGCAGGCGCGCTAGCCACTACGCTACGCCCCGGCGAAACTGCTTCACGACACTAGTCACGAAGCCCTTCGAGCGGATGACGGGTCGATTCCCGACATCCGGTCACGAAGCCCTTCGAGCGGATGACGGGCCGATTCCCGACATCCGGTCACGAAGCCCTTCGAGCGGATGACGGGAATCGAACCCGCGTAGCCAGTTTGGAAGACTGGGGCTCTACCATTGAGCTACATCCGCGAGCACCACAGTGCGGCTGACATGGTGTCACAAGACCATCGGCTCCTCACAAACGCGAGTCCCCGATCACCGCTCAACGCAGGGCCGGGGTTCCCTGCCTCCGGTGGATCACGATGAGCGCCCGATCGTCGTTGGGAGAGCCCAACACATCGACGAGGGATCCGGCCCCATCGGCGAAGCCAGTGCCCAACAATCGCTCGGCCTGCCCGACCAGCTTGTCGACGCCGAGCATGATGTCGCGATCACGCGTTTCCACCAGCCCGTCGGTGTAGAGCAGCATCGCGTCGCCAGGGCGCATCACGCCGACGCTGGCGTCGTACCCCTCCCCGTGGATCAGCCCGAGAGCGGGCCCGTTGGACTGGGTGAGGTCCCACTTGCCGGCCCCGGCGACGTAGTGGGCGGCCGGCGGATGCCCGGCCGTCCGGAGCTGGAACTCGCCGGTCTCGAGATTGATCGAGAGGTGAACCGCCGTCGCGAACCCCTCGTCCCAGTCCTGGCGGATGAGGTATTCGTTGGCCGAGGGCAGGAATTGCTCTGCAGGCACTGCGCCGAGCAGGCCGCCGAACGCGCCGGCAAGGAGCAGCGCTCGCGTCGCGGCATCCTCGCCCTTGCCGGAGACGTCGACGACGGCGACTCCGAACAGATCCCCGTTTCGCGCGGAAACGACGAAGTCTCCGCTGAACGGAGTGCCGCCGGCAGAGCGTACGACGGACTCCGCGAACCAGGCGCGCGGCAACTCGGAGATGCCGGTGCGAGCCAGGATGCGATCACGAAGGTCAACGAGCATCTGCTCGCCGCGTGCCCCGGCGACGCCGAGTCGAGATCGACGGAACGACCCCAACAGCACGAGCAGGGCGAGCACGAAGAGCAACACGATCTGGGCGGCGAATCGGTTGGTCATCGGCTCCGACGGCACCGTCGTCGTGACCACCAACAACAAGAAGACCGTGAACCATGGGAGCGTGGCGGGGCCGAGCAACACGCTTGCCATCGCGAGCGGGAGCACCAGGACCGAGGTGGGCACGGACTTGAAGGCGATCACGGAGATTCCGGCCAAGATGGTTCCGAGAACCAGCAAAGCCAGGGAGCGGCTCTCCGGATGAGTACCTCTGATCGCACCCTGGGAGTAGTTGCGCACCCGATCCGGCACGGCCCGAAGCGCGGACGCGCGCGAGGGGGCCGGCGCTTGGGTCATCAGCCTCATGCTCTCTATCACGTGGGCCGGCGGGTGCTCCGGCCGTGAGTGTGGCCAACTGTACGACCCCTCGACCGAAAAACCGGCTGACAGCGCGGACACCAGAACGTGTTCCGGCCGACCAGCTCTCCGGTGCGCACGAGGGAGCCGCAGACGTGGCAAGGCATCCCGTTGCGGCGGTAGACGTAGACCTCGCCCCCATGGTCGTCAACGCGAGGCGGACGCCCCATGGCCTCGGGGGTGTGTTCGGGCCGGACTGTGTCGATACGGCCGGTCTCGACACCGGTTGCCATCAAGGCGACCAGGTCGGCCCAGATCGACGCGAACTGGCCCGCGCGGAGCGAGCTTCCCGGCCGAAGCGGGTGGATCCCATGGCGGAACAGCACCTCGGCCCGATAGACGTTCCCGATTCCGGCAAGGACCGCCTGATCCATCACCAGGTCACCGATGGCTCGATTGCTGCGCCTGATCCGCTGCCACGCCAGGTCCGGATCAGCATCCGCTCGCAACGGGTCGGGGCCCAGCGCCGCAACCACCTCGGCGCGGCCGATGCTTCCGATCAGGTCGCATCGGGTGGCGCCGCGCAGGTCGGCGTACGACTGGGTGTTGGAGAGGCGCAGGCGAACCTGCCCGATCGGGGCCGGGGCTGCGTCCGGAGTGGCGAGCGTGGAGATCTCGAAGACGCCGATCAAGCCGAGGTGGATGTGCACCAAGTGGTCGGCCGCGAAGTCGAGGAAGAGGTGCTTGCCTGCCGACTCCGCGCGCTCCAGCGTGCTTCCGTCGATGGTCGCCGCCTCGGCGGCAAACCGTCCTTGCGGGCTGCTCACCCGCACCGGGCGCCCCGCGAAGGCCTCGGTGAGGTGCAGGGCCAATCGCTTGAGGGTGTGTCCCTCAGGCATCGGGTCCCAACCCGCGCGCGGAATCTGGGAGCGGCGGCAGGCCACCGCCGGCTTCGTAGGTCGCAAGTTGTGCGATGCGACGCGCGTGTCGCGCGTCGCCGGAGAACGGCGTACTCAAGAAGATCTCGACGAAGCGACCCATCTCCTCCAGGGTGTGCATTCGTCCCCCGACCGAGATGACATTCGCGTCGTTGTGCTCGCGTCCCAGGGCGGCGGTCTGGTCCGACCACGCCAGCGCGCAGCGAACACCGCGGACCTTGTTGGCTGCGATCTGCTCGCCATTGCCCGATCCGCCGATCACCACGCCCAGGCTGCCGAGTCCATTCTCACGATCGGCCACCACCGCTTCTGCCGCTCTGAGGCAGAAGACCGGATAGTCGTCGAGCGCGTCATAGACGAAGGGGCCGTGATCGACGACGTCGCGCCCAGAGGCCGTCAGGAGCGAGGCGAGGTAGTCCTTGAGTTCAAGCCCGGCGTGATCGGATCCCAGGTGGACGCGCATGGCGCAAAGTGTTCCAGAACCGTACGTGGGGGCTTGTCCGGGTTGGTCTGCGTCTGGTGACGGCGTGCTTTGTGACGCCTCGACGCGTGTTTGTGACCTCTCGGCGCGTGTTTTGTGACGCCTCGACGCGTGTTTGTGACGCCTCGGCGCGTGTTTTGTGACGCCTCGGCGCGTGCTTTGTGACGCCTCGACGCGTGTTTGTGACGCCTCGGCGAGGATGGGGGAGTGGGCGTGGGTCCGCGTGACGCGGGAGACGTGGTGGAGCGGGTGCTGATCGCCGCCGAACAGATTCCGCCGGGACGCGTGGCGTCGTACGGCGATCTGGCCGGCCTGGTGGGGACCGGCCCACGCCAGGTGGGCGCGATCCTCTCGCGCTTCGGTCACGCAGTGCCCTGGTGGCGGGTGACCAATGCCCAAGGCGACTTGCCGCCTCGACTGAGTTCGGCATACCTCGAGCACTGGGCCGCGGAGGGGATCGTCCCGAAGCCGCACGGGTCCGGTTGCCGCATCGCCGACTACCGCGTCGACCTCTCGGAACTGCACGAGCTATACGTACGAGCCGCTGCCCAGCTCGACGACAAACAGTGACGCCTTGGGGGTGAGCGGCCATATGGTCGTGTCATGCCCCGAGCTCGACAACCCCTGCTGGTCGTAGCGACCGCTCTGGTCTCCGTCGGGGCCCTCGTGACCGGCTGCTCACCGTCCGCCGGGCCGGAGTCGGACGCCCAACAGAGCGCACAACCGACAGCACCGCCGCTGGTCGTGGACGAGTCCCCCAGTCCCGAGGTCATCACGGCGACGGTGATCGCCTCGGTGGAGAGTCAGTTGGCGGTGCGCGCGCAAGCGGTGCGCGATCGCGATCGCCGCGCGTTCATGGCGACCGTGGACAGGGCCGACCGTGGGTTCGCCCAGCAGCAACGCATCCTGTTCGCCAACCTGATGACGATGCCCATCCGTTCCTTCGACTACCGCCTCGGCGAGGACCGGGATGTCGTCGATCCGACCGTGTTCACCCCCGATGTGATCGAGGAGGTGCACTTGCGGCGCACCGATCGACGCTCGGTCACGAACACCGTCTCGATGACGTTCGTCAACCGATCCGGCGGGTGGCTGGTGACCGGCGAACGACCCGCCGACGGGACTGCGGTCTACGGCGGGGTGCAGTCACGCCCATGGGGCGGCGGCGCCATCGCCGCCGAGCGACGCGGTCACCTGCTGGTCGTCGTCGACGAGGAGCTGGAGGAGCGCGCGGACACGCTGGCCGACCTGATCGTGCGGGAAGTCAACAGCGACGCCGAAACCCTGGGAGTGCAGCCGCGTTTCAAGCTGCTGGTCGACGCCACGAGCACCGGTGCCAGCACCAGGATCGGCGGTCGCAAGCGCACGGCGGCGTTGGCGGTCTACTTCAACGTCTTCGGCCTCAGCGAGGGCGACCTCGCACCGCAGTTGGCCGGGCATCGCATCAAGTTCCATCCCCGCAAGGTCGCTGAGCTGATCGACGACCGGGTGCTGATCCGTCACGAACTCACCCACTACCTGACCGACGCCGCGGACGCCATGGCGCCCAAGTGGGCCAGCGAGGGTCTGGCCAACTATATCTCCTACCATCCGGTGCGTCCTGCCGGCCTGGTGCTGCCCGCCACGACGTACGACCGGGCGTTGTCGATGCGCCAGCGTCTGCCGGACAGCGCGAGCTTCGGCAGCCTGGTCGACTATGTCGTTGCCCAGGCCGCTGCGACGTACCTGATCGATGAGTTCGGCATCCGGAAGTACCTCCGATTCCTGGCGGGCTTCGAGGACGGCTCCGGGCCAGTCGACGACCGCGCCCCCGGCCTATTGCGCCGCATCTACGGCTTCGGGATGGCCGAACTAGTCCGGCAGACCTGGGCGCAGCTCGAACGTTTCAATCGTGGTTGAGTGACGCCGTGAGCATGGAGACGGCGGCGTGGACCTCGATGTACCACGCCATGATCACCAACGAGGAGCGCCGACCCTTCTCGTGGCAGACCGTGCGTCGCATCGGGGCTTTCGTGCCGGCCCAGCGGGGGTCACTGACCGCGTTCTTGGTGGTGAGCATCGCCGGCGCCTTCGTTGCCGTCGCCACCCCCGTCCTGGCGGGCTGGGTCGTCGACGCGATCATCGAAGGCGACTCACAACGGCGGGTGGTCGGCCTGGCCCTGCTGATCGCACTCATCGCGTTGGCCGAAGGAGCTTTGGGCCTCCTGGGCTGGTGGTTGTCGTCGCGGATCGGGGAGCGGCTGATCCTCGACCTGCGCACGACCGTGTTCGACCACGTGCAGTCGATGCCGATCGCGTTCTTCACGCGAACGCGCACCGGTGCTCTGGTGAGCCGCTTGAACAACGACGTGATCGGCGCCCAGCGCGCGTTCAGCGATGTCCTTTCACGGGTTGTCACGAACGTGGTCATGTTGGTCTTGACCCTGGTCGTGATGCTCGGCATCTCGTGGCAGTTGACCCTTGCGGCGCTGACTCTGCTGCCGGTGTTCTTGGTCCCGGCTCGCTTCATCGGCCGCCGGCTCGCCGGGCTGCAACGCGAGTCGGCCCAGCTCGACGCGGACATGGCGACCCGGATGACCGAGCGGTTCTCGGCGCCGGGTGCCATGTTGGCCAAGCTGTTCTCGCGGCCGGCCGAGGAGTCACGCGAGTTCGCCGTGCGCGCCAGTCGAGTCCGCGACATCGGCGTCAAGTCCTCGCTGGTCCAGGCGAGTTTCGTGATCGCGCTCACCACGGTGTCAGCACTGGCGCTCGCGCTCGTCTACGGCCTCGGCGGGTCGCTCGCCCTCACCGGCACCCTCCAGGCCGGGAGCGTGGTCTCGATGGCCTTGTTGTTGACCAGGCTCTACGCGCCGCTGACCGAGCTGGCCAGCGCACGGGTGGAGATCATGAGCGCGCTGGTGAGTTTCGAGCGGGTCTTCGAAGTCCTCGACCTCGCCCCGCTGATCACCGATTCGCCCGATGCCACCACCCTGCCCGACGGACCGCTGTCGGTGGAGTTTCGCGACGTGCGCTTCGCCTACCCCTCTGCGGAGGCAGTGTCGTTGGCCTCGCTCGAGGACGTCGCTGTGCTCGATGAACGGGCCGGCATCGAGATCCTGCACGACCTCGACTTCCGCATCGAAGCGGGTCAGCTGGTTGCGCTGGTCGGTTCATCGGGCGCCGGCAAGTCGACGATCGCAGCGCTGGTCCCCCGCTTGTACGACGTCGACGCGGGCACCGTGCTACTCGGCGGTCTCGACGTCCGTGGGCTGCGGGCCGACGCGATCCAGGCGGCGGTGGGGATGGTCACCCAAGACGGGCATCTGTTCCACGAATCCGTTCGCGCCAACCTACGGCTCGCCGCACCCGAGGCCGACGACGAAGAACTGTGGGAGGCACTGCGGCGGGCCCACGTCGCGGACGTCATCGCTGCCCTCCCCGACGGTCTCGACACTGTCGTCGGCGAGCGGGGATATCGGTTCTCAGGGGGCGAGCGCCAGCGGCTCACGATCGCGCGGTTGCTGCTCGCTCGGCCACGGATCGTCGTACTCGATGAGGCGACCGCCCATCTGGACTCGGAGTCCGAATCGGCGGTCCAGGCCGCGCTGGGCGAGGCGCTGAGCGGCCGGACCGCACTCGTGATCGCACACCGGTTGTCGACCGTGCGCGAGGCGGACCAGATCCTGGTGGTCGAGGACGGCAGGATCGTGGAACGAGGCACCCACGAGGAACTGTTGCTCCTCGGGGGACGCTACGAGGTGCTGCACCGCACCCAGTTCTCGACGACGTCGCCGACAGCGGACGCGGACACGACCGAGCAACTGCACCAGGGCTCAGGCGTCTGAGAGCCTGGCCAGCTCCTCGTCCACCACCGACGGGTCGTACTTCGTGAACACCGGAGCCGGCAGCCCGATGGGCCGACCCACCTCCACGGGGACCGACCTCCACTCCGGTGTCGCCGCATAGTCCCCGGTGATGACCGGATAGCCCCCGAGGCCCGCCCCGGCACCCGGGTCGAGGTCGACGACGCGTTCGGCACGGGGCATCGGCATAAACTCCCCCGCTCCACCCAACACGACATGGACCCGGTTGGCAGCGTGCGGCAGGAAGGGGGCGAGCAGGGTGTTGCAATCGCTGACGCACTGAGCGGCCACATGCAAGACGGTGCCCATCCGCTCGCGTTGACCGGGATCCTTCATCTTGTAGGGCTCGGTCACCGTGAGGTACTTGTTCACCTCGCCCACGACTCGCATCGCCTCCGCGATAGCCGCCCGTTGCCGATGACGACCGATCAGGTCCCCGACGGTGTCGAACCCTCGGCGCACCGCTGCCAACACGTCCTCGTCGACCGACTCCAGCGCACCCGCAGCAGGGATCTCGCCGAAGTTCTTCGCGATCATCGTCGCGGTGCGATTCACCAGGTTCCCCCACCCAGCGACCAGCTCGGAGTTGTTGCGCTGGATGAACTCCGCCCAGGTGAACGCCGAGTCCGAGGTCTCCGGGCCAGCGGCGCAGATGAAGTAGCGCAACGGGTCAGGGCCGTACCTCGCCAGCACGTCACGGACGTACAACACGTGACCGCGACTCGACGAGAACTGTTGATCACCCATGGTCAAGAACTCGCTCGAGACCACTTCGGTCGGCAGGTTCAGCACTCCGTAGGCGCCGGGAGAACCGCCGTGCGCACCCGCGCCGGCGTACGCCAGCAGTTCCGCGGGCCAGATCTGGGAGTGGAAGGTGATGTTGTCCTTGCCCATGAAGTAGTAGGCCAACGAGTTCTCCCCCTCGGCCGCGGGATTCCACCATTCGCGCCAGCGCTCGGGATCGCCCGTGCGCCTGGCCCACTCGATGCTGGCCGAGAGGTAGCCGATCACCGCGTCGAACCAGACATAGAGCCGCTTCGAGGCGTTCTCCTCCCAACCCGGCAACGGGATCGGGATACCCCAGTCGATGTCGCGGGTCATCGCGCGTGGGCGGATGTCTTCCAAGATGTTCTGGCTGAACTTGATCACGTTGGGCCGCCACGTCCCTGATGCCTCGCGTTCGTCGAGCCACTCGCCGAGCGCCCCGGCCAGTGCCGGGAGGTCGAGGAAGAAGTGCTGGGTCTCCACGAAGACGGGCGTCTCGCCGTTGATCTTGCTCCGCGGGTCGATCAGGTCGGTGGGGTCGAGCTGGTTGCCGCAGTTGTCGCACTGGTCCCCGCGCGCTTCGGGGAACTTGCAGATCGGGCAGGTGCCCTCGATGTAGCGGTCAGGAAGGGTGCGGCCCGTGGAGGGGCTGATCGCCCCCTGAGTGGTCTGTTCGACCATGTAGCCGTTGGCGTGCACCGTGCGGAAGAGCTCCTGGGCGACCAGGTAGTGGTTGCCGGTTGTGGTGCGCGTAAAGAGGTCGTACGACAGCCCGAGGTCGACAAGATCGTCGACGATGACGGCGTTGAACGTGTCGGCAAGCTCCTTGGCGCTGACCCCGGCCGCGTCGGCCGCAACCAGGATCGGTGTGCCGTGCTCGTCAGTGCCGGAAACCATCAGCACGTCGTGGCCCGCCATGCGCATGTAGCGGCTGAACACGTCGGACGGCACACCGAAGCCCGCGACATGGCCGATGTGGCGTGGACCGTTGGCGTAGGGCCAGGCGACTGCCGACAGGATCTTGCTCATGGCCGAATCCTATTGACCGGCCGTCGAGGAGCGGCGCCTACCACCCCGAGCCGTAACAGGCGAAGGCTGCCAGCGCGTCCACCGCGGTCAGGGCCTCCGCCAACGCTTGAGCTGGAGCACTCCCCGAAGCCAGTTGCCGATGCACCAGCGGCAACAGTTCTGCGGCTGCGTCGTCGTTGACGGCAGCGGGCGACGCGATCACGCAGCGGGTGCCCGCGTGCAACCACGCGGTCGTCATGCCCACCAACTCCTCAGCGCCACGCACGGTCGAACGGCCCAGCTCGCAGGCAGACAGCAACACCACCTCAGGCACCTGCGACAGCTGATCGATGTCGTAGCCGAACCACGGCCCACCCGTGAGCTCCACCCCGGAGAACAGCGGGTTGTCAGCCGAGTGCCGGCCGTGGGCGGCCACATGCAGCACGTCCACCTCGGCTGCGATCCGGCTCACCTCGGCGGCCGGGCCGTTGATCGACACCTGTGCGGCGGATCCCCACGCGAGAGCCGCCCGTCGTACCTCCTCGGCGGCACGAGCCACGCCCGGCCCGCTGACGAACCCGGCCCTGGGATACGA
>JAKFXV010000264.1 GCA_021731205.1 Nocardioides sp.
CCGGACTCTCTCCAGCGAGTTCGAGGGCCGATTCCTGGCTGGTTTGGTCGACGTCGACGCAGTGCCTGCGATCGCGAGTGCCATGCAGATCCCGAGCGTTCCGCTCGTGGTCGTGGTGCTGGAGGGCCGGCCGATGCCGTTGCTGCAGGACGTGGTGCCACTGGACGAGCTCCGCTCGGCGATGACCCAGATCCTGCAGCAGTTCACCGCTCAAGGCGTGACCGGCCGACATACCCCCCGAGCGGTTGCGCCCACCGCCGATGATGAGGAGCCCGCATTCGACCCGCGCTATGCGGCCGCTCAGGACGCTCTGGCCGCCGGCGACATCGCGGCCGCAGTGGCGGAGTATGACAAGTTGCTGACGGCCAATCCCGCGGACGCCGAGGCAGCCGCGGGTCTGGCGATGTCGCAACTACTCCAGCGCACGCTCGACGCGGACCCGGCCACCGCCCGGGCGGCCGCGGCCGCCGATCCGGACGACGTTGCCGCCCAGATCATGGTCGCCGATCTCGACCTGCTCGGCGGGCACGTGGAGGACTCGTTCGACCGGCTGATCGAGTTGGTGCGCCGCACCAGTGGCGATGACAGGGATCGAGCGCGCCAACACCTGATCGGACTGTTCGCCGCCGTCGGCAACTCCGACGCCCGGGTGCTCCGGGGGCGCGGGAATCTGGCCTCCGCCCTCTTCTAGACGCACCGGAGGATTTAGTTCTAGGGTGACCGGGTGATCACTCGGGGTCGCCCGCTTGTTGTGTGGACGGCGTTGGCCGTCCTGGGGTTGGGAGTGGTGGGCTGTGCGCGTACGTCCACGCCGACGGTCCCCCCGCCGAGTCCCAGCGCAAGCGAACACACCCCATCCGAGACACCCAGCGTAGAAGCGCTTGCCTGCGAGAGTGAGGATTCCTTCACGTCGACGGATCCGTCGACCGCGGAACTCTACTTCTTCTGCATTAACGACATGGTGGCGGTCGACATCATGCTCCCGCGGCGTGGAGCGCTGCGGGCACTGGTTGCAGCGTCGATCCGGGGACCAAGTTCCCAGCAGGAAGCGCTGGGCTATTTGGGTGGAATCGCGGGAAGCCCCAAGTTCGCGCTAAGACGCCTCCCGGGTGGCGGCGTCAATGTCGACCTCGATGGAGGTTCGTTCGACCCTCAACGTGCCCTTAGTTCGGGTTTCCCTACGACCCGTCTCATAGTGCGCACAGTTCGTCGTTACACCGGTGCGCGTCAGGTGCGGATAACCGTTGACGGAGCCTCGTTGTGCTCAACCAATCCAGAGTGTTCAGGAAGCTAGGAGTAAGTCCATAAAGGTGCTCGGGCCCAAGATCATGACGCTGATCAGCGGAGCAACCCTGGTGGCGGCCATCACACAGACATTGCTGGTGATGCCGGCACCCGCCGCGGCACCTGGGTGAGGACACGGCCGACTTCGTATTCATCGACCACGGACCTCCGGCGCCACATGTGGTGCCGAGCTTGTCCGGCCTTACCTCGCGCGGGTTCAGGGTTCGTCTGGGGCGTGGGGACCCCAACGAGAACGCAGCGCGTTCCAACTCATGGGGCTCTGACGCGCACATTCCGCTGCACTCGAATGCTGAAGACAATCCAAGCGGTGGCTGTGGCAGCCGAACGGGATCGATTAGGGGTGCGTGGGAGATCTACCGCTCTGGCGACGGTGACACCTTGCCCACTCGACTAAAGAACCAGCTTGATGGCATAACCCCAGGGGCTAACGACCGGGTGTGCACGATCACCACCTGTACCAACTTCAATTGCCTGTGGGAGTTGTGTTCCATTGACGCTCCTGCAGCGTCGTACTCCGAGACGGAGTTCCATGACTGGACGCCTGGAGTCCGGTTCCTCGTGGACGAACAGGTCGCGGCTGGTGTGAAGATCGCCAATGCCGTCGAGAACCACTACAACTAGGGAGCGGACATGAATCGACGGTATGCGCCCGCAGTGAGCATGTTCGTGTTGGCGGCGTTGGTGTTCCTCGGCGGCTATGTTCGGGCGGCGGCAGAGCCGTCACCCCAGTTGGCAGTCGAGGTGCCGACCGAGTCACCGCTCGCCCAGTATCTGGGTTTCGGCTACAACGCAGATGAAGAGGACGCCCAGTATGCCCTGGAGGAGGGACTCCGGCAGGATTTTATCAAGGAGTGCATGAACGAAGCAGGATTCAAGTACTGGCAGAGGTCAGCGGACATGGACTCACTCGAAGGTGAAGGTCAGGGGCGGCTGGATTCCAATCAGGAGTATCGCAGATCGCTGTCAGCCGACGCAGCGAAGGCCTATTCACTCGCGCTGTCTGGGAGGTCTGTGTCGGATGGCATGACCGAGGATGAGATGAAGGAACTCGACACGAATGGTGACGGGCGAATCGACTTTGAGGAGCGCTCCGGCTTGGGCTGCCTCGGCCAAGCCGCCAACCAGGTTCCGGGCGTCTTTCGCGTCGTCGGTTTGCTGCGTGAAGAACTGCGAGACCTCAATGCGGAAATCGTCTCATCCCCCGAAGCTGAGTCCGCGCACCTCGCGTACACGAGGTGCATGAACGCTGCCGGCGTGGAGGGTGACAACGTCGACGACGTCCGGTCAAACCTCGTAGACATGGTGCTCATCGAGGAGGATGAGTCGGCAGACCTGAGCGAGACAACCAAGTGTGACGAAGCGCTCGATGCGGCGATCCATCCGATTCGAGTCGAGGCGGAAGCGCGCTTCTTCTTGGAGAATCGCTCGGTGATCGAGCAGCACGCCACCAAATTCTCGCGGTAGGCATGAAAGGACCGGCGGCGGCGCGATCCATGTGCGGAGTCTTGCAGCGAAGACGATAGCTTCGCCGCGAACGTGGTTGTCAACTAGGCGGCAGGGCAGCGGCGCCTAGGCCGTCGAGCCGGCCCCTGGCCCTCCCATGACGACCGAACGTGCCGCTTCGAGGCGGGCGACGGGCACGCGGAATGGCGAGCACGAGACGTAGTCGAGTCCCACGCTGTTGAAGAAGTGGATCGAGTCGGGATCGCCCCCGTGCTCGCCACACACCCCGAGGTGCAGGTCGGGCCTGGTCTCGCGCCCAGCGGCAACGGCGGCCTGAATCAGCGCGCCGACGCCTTCGGTGTCTAGCGACTCGAACGGCGAGACGGCGAAGATTCCGTGTTCGAGGTAGGTGCCGAAGAACGAGGCCTCCACGTCGTCGCGCGAGAAGCCCCACGTCATCTGAGTGAGGTCGTTGGTGCCGAACGAGAAGAACTCGGCAGCGGTTGCGATCTTGCCAGCGGTCAGCGCCGCGCGCGGCAACTCGATCATGGTGCCGATCTTGTGGGGGATGGGCACCCCCGCCTCGGCCTCGACAGCACGGGCCACGGCCTCGATCTGGGTTCGAACGATGGCGAGCTCCGCGAGAGCGCCGACCAACGGGATCATGATCTCCGGCTGCGGGTCACCCCCTGCCGCTCGTCGAATCGCCGCCGCTTCGAGGATGGCCCGGGCCTGCATTGTGAACAGTCCGGGGATCACGATCCCGAGCCGAACCCCGCGCAGGCCGAGCATCGGATTGGCCTCGTGGAGCCGCTTCACGGCATCGAGCAGCCGGTTGTTATGGCCGTCCTCGTGACCGTGATCGTCGTCCAGGGCGACTTGCACCGAAAGTTCCGTCAGGTCCGGGAGGAACTCGTGCAGTGGCGGATCGATCAGCCGCACCGTGACCGGCAGACCGTCCATCGCCTCGAAGATCTCGATGAAGTCCTGACGTTGTAGGGGGAGCAACTCGGCCAGCGCGGCGTGCTGCGCCTCCTCGTCCTCGGCAACGATGAGGTTCTCCACGAGCATCCGCCGCGGGCCGAGGAACATGTGCTCGGTGCGGCACAGTCCGATGCCTTCTGCGCCGAAGCGTCGGGCCCGAGCTGCATCCTCGGCCGTGTCGGCGTTGGCGCGCACGCGCAGCCGCCTGGTGCCGTCCGCGTGAGTCATCATCCGAGCCACTGCGTCGACCAGGGGGTCGCTGACGTCGTGGCCCTCGAAGTGCTGGACGAGATGGGACGCCGCCACCGGGACCTCGCCGGCGAAGACTTCTCCGGTGGTGCCGTCGATCGAGATGACGTCGCCTTCGCGGAGCCGAAGCCCGCCGCGAACCTTTATCCGCTTCTTCTTCGTATCGACGTCGAGCGCTTCGGCTCCGCAGACACAGGTGCGTCCCATGCCGCGAGCGACCACGGCTGCGTGCGAGGTCTTGCCGCCGCGGCTGGTCAGGATGCCCCGGGCCACCATCATGCCGTGGAGGTCGTCGGGGTTGGTCTCCTGACGGACCAAGATGACGTCTTCTCCGCGTTCGGACCACTCCACTGCGGTCGCGGTGTCGAAGACGATCTTGCCCACGGCCGCGCCCGGAGAGGCGTTCATCCCGGTCGCGATCAAGGTCCGTTCAGCCGTGTCGTCGAACCGCGGGAACATCAGTTGAGCCAGCTGTCCGCCAGTGACCCGACGTAGGCCCTCGTCGAGATCGACCAAGCCCTCTTCGGCCATGTGCGTGGCGATCCGGAAGGCGGCTTCCGGAGTGCGCTTGCCGACCCGGGTCTGCAGCATCCACAACTTGCCGTGCTCGATCGTGAACTCGATGTCGCACATGTCGAGGTAGTGCCGCTCCAGCTTCGCCATGATCGCCATCAACTCGTCGTACGACGACTGGTCGATCTCTCGGAGCTCGGCCAGCGTCACGGTGTTGCGGATGCCGGCGACCACGTCCTCGCCTTGCGCGTTCTGCAGGTAGTCGCCGTAGACCCCCTGGGCCCCCGATGCCGGATCCCGGGTGAAGCAGACGCCTGAGCCGGAGTCCGGGCCACCGTTGCCGAACACCATCGCCTGGACGTTGACCGCCGTACCGAGGTTCTCGGGGATGCGCTCCTGGCGCCGATAGAGGACCGCTCGATCGGTGTTCCACGAGTCGAAGACCGCGCGCACGGCGAGGTCCAACTGCTCGCGGGGATGCTGAGGGAAGTCCCGGCCGGTGTGCTCGCGGATGATCACCTTGTACTTCGCGATCAGGTCACGCAGATCCTCTGCGCTGAGGTCCAGGTCGTCGGTGACGCCCAACTTGCGCTTGTGCTTGTCGAGCGTGCGCCAGAAGACCTCCGACTCGACACCCAACACGGTGGCGCCGAACATCTGCAGCAATCGACGGTAGGAGTCCAAGGCGAAGCGGTCGTTTCCGCCGCTCGCCGCCGCCAGGCCGTGCACCGACTCGTCGTTGAGGCCGACGTTCAGCACGGTCTCCATCATGCCGGGCATCGAGAACTTGGCTCCGGAGCGGACCGAGACGAGCAGGGGGTTGTCGTTGTCGCCGAGTCGTCGCCCCATGGTGGCCTCGAGGGCCTCCAGATGCGCACTGACCTGGTCGGCCAATCCCTCGGGCTCGGACCCCTGCTGGAGGTAGGCGGTGCACGCTTCCGTAGAGATGGTGAAGCCGGGAGGCACGGGCAATCCGAGGTTGGTCATCTCGGCCAGGTTGGCACCCTTACCGCCGAGTAGGTCCTTTTGATCGCGGTTGCCCTGAGCGAAGTCGAAAACGTAGGTGGTCACCTGCCGATCTTGCACCTCGGCGGACACCTAGGGTGGACATTGCGATAGCAAACGAGTGCCGCAGTCCGCCGTGCGTGGGAGACCTGGGCGGTCAGTGCGTCGGGGGCTCGGCGAGTGGCTCGCCGGACTCGGTGTAGGCGGCTCCGCGGCCATCGACCCGGTGCAAGGCATGGGCGATTCTCCGTGCCGTGAAGTCGCGTACGCGCTCGGCAACCTGCTGCGGCGTACAAAATTCTGCGGAGCGGATCTCGCGACGTTGGTAGGTCAGAGTTTCAACGACGTCCGCCGGATGCTGCCCGCCGTCGAACACCAGGCACAGGGCGTCATCCCAACCGCCCCACGTCGGCAGCCAATCGGTCACCAGCAGGGTCCGGATCGGTACCTCCAGACCGAGTTCCTCGGCGAGTTCTCGGGCGGCAGCCAGGTGGGGCGCCTCACCGACCTCCACGACCCCACCGGGCAGGTCCCAGTCGGGCTTGTAGGTCAGCTGGCACAGCAGCACCCGATCCTCCGAGTCCCGCACCAGGACCTGGGCGATCGCGCGCTTGCGGGGCAGGAAAGAGTTGAGCAGGGCCCGGAAACTGGCGGGATCGGTGAGTGGTGGGTCGGAAGCGAGACGGGCGAACACGACGTACTCAGTGGTCTCCTGGTGGTCTCCCGTGCCCGGCTCGACACGTTGCACCCCCTCGCGCCGCAGGCCGCTGCGGGTGGCGACCCGTTGCGCCGATGTGTTGGCGGGCTCGACGCGCGCTTCGATGCGGCGCAGCCCGAGGCCGCCATGCTCGGTGTCGGTGAGGGCCCAGTCGCCCAGCGCTCGCAGGGCGCGGGTCGCGAGACCCTGGCCCCGGTGGTCGGGGAACAAGGCCCAGCGCAACCGGCCCGTGGGGTCGTCGGCGTGCGTCCGGGCGACTTCGCACGAGCCGACGGCCGCGTTGTCGTGCTCGATGACGAAGCAGGCGCGGGTGCGGCCCGCGCGCCAGTCCGCCCGGGCTGCGGCGATGTAGGCATGCTGATCGGGGATGGACGTGGTCCAACCCAGCCAGCGCGCCGTCACCTCGTCGTACCCTGCCGTCGCCGTCGCCGCGTCGTCGTCGAGCCAGGCCCGCAAGATGACCGTGCCGTCGTTCAGGATCGGTTGCTCGTCCACGACCCCGCCCTCCACGCGTCCGAGCGTAGGTGATCGCCGTTCCCGACCGCCCGACGTGCGGTCAGCTGCGGCGGAGCCAGAGCGTGCCGAGGGGGGGAACGGTGAGATCGGCGTACGCCGGCTGGCCCGACCAGTCGCCGGCGACGGCCTGCACGCTGCCGAGATTGCCGACACCCGACCCGTGGTACGCCGACGCGTCGGTGTTCAGCACCTCGGTCCATTCGCCGGGCGACGGCATGCCGGTGCGGTAGCCGACGTAAGGGACGGGGGAGAAGTTCGCGATGCAGACCAACTCGGAATCACGTCCGCGGCGGACGAAGGAGAAGACGTTGCGGCTCGCATCGTTGGCATCGATCCAGGCGAAGCCGGCCGGGTCGCTGTCCAGTTCCCACAGCGCGGGGGTGTCGACGTAGACCCGATTGAGATCACACACCAACGACTGCGTGCCCTGGTGCTCGCCATGCTCGAGCAGCCACCAGTCCAACTCGTGCGACTCGGCCCACTCGGCCTCCTGTCCGAACTCGGACCCCATGAACAGCAACTGCTTGCCGGGGTGGGCCCACATGAATGCGAGATAGGTGCGTAGGTTGGCCAGCTTCTGCCAGCGGTCGCCCGGCATCTTGCGGATCAGCGAGCCCTTGCCGTGCACGACTTCGTCGTGGCTGATCGGAAGCACGAAGTTCTCGGAGTAGGCGTAGACCATCGAGAACGTCATCTCGCCGTGGTGGTAGGACCGATGCACCGGGTCGTGCTGGACATAGGCGAGCGAGTCGTGCATCCAGCCCATGTTCCACTTGAAGCCGAACCCCAGTCCGCCTTCGCTGGTCGGCTTGGTCACCCCTGGCCACGAGGTCGACTCTTCCGCGATCGTCACGACGCCGGGCACACGCTTGTAGACCGTGGCGTTCATCTCCTGTAGGAACTGGGTCGCCTCGAGGTTCTCCCGGCCACCGAAGACGTTGGGCGTCCACTCACCTTCCTCGCGTGAGTAGTCGAGGTACAACATCGACGCGACGCCGTCGACGCGCAGACCGTCGGCGTGAAACTCCTCGAGCCAGTACACAGCGTTGGCGTAGAGGAAGTTGCGCACCTCGTGGCGCCCGAAGTTGAAGATGTGGGAGCCCCACTCCTTGTGCCAACCGCGCTGCGGATTGGGGTCTTCGTACAGCGGGGTCCCGTCGAAGCGGGCCAGCGCCCACTCGTCGGTGGCGAAGTGTCCCGGCACCCAGTCGAGGATCACACCGATACCGGCCTGATGCAGCCGGTCGACAAGGTATCTGAACCCGTCGGGGTCTCCGAAGCGGGCGTCGGGTGCGAAGTACGACGTGACGTGATACCCCCAGGACCCGCCGAACGGATGCTGCATCACCGGCATCAGCTCGACATGGGTGAAACCGAGGTAGGAGAGATAGCCGACCAGGTCGTCGGCCAGTTCGTGGTACGACCGGCCGCGCCGCCACGAGCCGAGGTGCATCTCGTAGATCGACATCGGCCCGCTGACGTTGTTGCGCTCTCCGCGCGTTGCCATCCACTCCTGGTCGGCCCACTCATGGTGGGACTCGAAGACCACCGAGGCCGTGGCCGGCGCAATCTCGGTGTACGCCGCCATCGGGTCGGCCTTCTCGCGCCATTGCCGGTCGGCCCCGAGGATCACGAACTTGTACTTGGAGCCGGAGCCCGCGCCGGGGATGAACAACTCCCAGACGCCGGACACGCCCAACTGGCGCATCGGGTGCTCGCGGCCGTCCCAACTGTTGAAGTCGCCCTTCAGACGCACCCCGCGCGCCGAGGGCGCCCACACCGCGAAGGCAGTCCCGGAGACCGTCTCGCCGGCCTTGCCTCCGGGAACCGGGAAGTGGTGGACCCGGGCCCCGAGCACCTGCCAGAGCAACTCGTGTCGTCCTTCGTTGATCAGGTGCAGGTCGGTCTCGCCCAGGCTGGGCAGGTAGCGATAGGGGTCGTCCACCACGATCGGGTCGCCGTCGTAGGTCACCTCGATCCGATAGTCGGGGACGCTCTTGCGGCGCAGGCGGCCGACCCAGATCCCGTCGTACTCGTGGTGCAGGTTGATGCGTCGCGCTCCGATGACCACGACGACCTTGGCGGCGAGCGGCTTGAACACCCGCACGGTGACGTCGCCGTCGTGGGGGTGGGCACCCAACACGCTGTGCGGGCTGCCGTGCTCCCCTCGCACGATCTGGTCGAGCTCCTCGTAACTAGCTGGCGCGAGCGTGCTCATCGGGCTCCGATCTTGGCCAAGGCGTCGAGCGGGATCCACGCCCACGTGGGCCGGTTGCGGGTTTCGTAGACCGTTTCGTAGACAGCCTTGTCCGCGACATACGCCGCGAGCAAGGCCGACTCGGTCTGGGTGAGCGCGCGCCCGGCGTACGCCGCCAAGAACGCCTCTTGGTTGCGACTCGCCCACCGGGCGGCGCGATCGGCCAGGAGGTGTGGGTCGCCTGCGCCGTCGTCGTAGGAACGCTCCACGACGCGTGGCACGTAGTCGAAGGAACGCAGCATCCCCGCGACGTCACGCCAGCGCGAGTCCGGCGCCCGTCGAGACGCCAAGGGCGCCGCGGGTTCGCCCTCGAAGTCGACGATCTTCCAACCTTTGACCGTGCGCAGCGTCTGGCCCAGGTGCAGGTCGCCATGGATGCGCTGAACCGCAACATCGGCCAGTGAGCTCAGTTCGCCATACGCGGCCCGCAGCTCGGGAGCGTACGACGTCAGGGCGGGCGCCAGGGTCAGCGCCTCATCGAGGCGTTGATTCATGGCGGTGGCCAGCTCGGCCATCTCTGCGGCCGGGCGCACGCCGGTCGGAAAATGCTCGACCAAAGACTGGTGGGTCTCCGCGAGAGCGACGCCGAGCCGCGCCGCCTCTGCGGCGAAGTCTCCTCCGGACTCCTCGACCGCGGTCTCCTCATCGATCGCCAACAGGTTCCGCACACTGGCCTGAGCCAGGTCCCAGCCGTCGGTGGCCGTGCGCAGGAACTGCTGCAGCATCGCCAGGTGCAGGGGTTCGGGCCGTGTCGGGTCGGCATGCTCCAGCCAGCCGTACAGTGCGGCGACGTGGTCGCTTCCGGAGCGCGTGAGCTCGGCGTGGATCTCGACGTCGGGATTCACCCCTGGAGTGATCCTGCGGAAGATCTTGAGCAGCGCGTCCTCTCCGAACGCCACCGACGAGTTGGACTGCTCCCCGCCGAACAGTGTCGAGTGGGCGGTGAGGTCGAGGTCGTGATCTGGCAGTCGACGAAAACCCAGTCCGGCCGGTTCGTCGACGCGCTCGGCCGCGAAGGCCAGCAGCCACTCGTGCATCGCGGCGCGATCGTGGGTCGCGTCGTAGACCTGGGCGTATCCGAAGTCCGGGTCCTCCCAGGAGCCGATGCGGGCGTGGCTCAACGTGGCGTGTAGCTCGGGGTAGCAGGAGATAGGCACCTGGTAGAACTCCCGCTCGCCGCGGTCGGTGAAGTGGATTTCGACCAGGTCGCTGGCGGTGTTCGGGCCGATCCGCCCGAGTCGGGTCACTGCCACCACCTCGAACTCGCGTCCCTTGCCGCCGAACCAGCGCGCCTCGGCGACGTACGCCGTCAGCGCCTGCGCCTGCTCCGGGTTCATCCGAGCACCCCGCCCAGAGCCCCGTCGTCATCCACGATCCGGAACCAGTAGAACCCGTAGCCGCCAAGTGTCAGGAGGTAGGGGAGCTCACCGATCCGTGGG
>JAKFXV010000265.1 GCA_021731205.1 Nocardioides sp.
AGCGGGCGGGGGCCGGGGGGAAGGCCAGGGTCCGGTCGCCAGTGTAGATCTGCTTGGGCCGGGCGATCTTCTGCTCCTTGTCCTGCACCAACTCCAGCCACTGGGCGAGCCAGCCCGGCGTCCGGCCGATCGCGAACAGCACCGTGAACATCTCCGGCGGGAACTGGAACGCCTCGTAGATCAGCCCGGAGTAGAAGTCGACGTTGGGATAGAGCCGCCGCTTGATGAAGTACTCGTCGTTGAGCGCGATCTTCTCGAGCTCCTGCGCGATCGCGAGCAGCGGGTTGACGCCGGTGACCTCGAACACGTCGTCACAGGCCTTCTTGATGATCGTCGCCCGCGGGTCGAAGTTCTTGTAGACGCGGTGGCCGAAGCCCATCAGCTTCTCGTTGCCGTTCTTGACGCCCTCGATGAACGCCGGGATGTTCTCCCTGCTGCCGATCCGGCGCAGCATCCTCAACACGGCCTCGTTGGCGCCGCCGTGGAGCGGGCCGTAGAGCGCAGCCACCCCCGCCGCAACGGCGGAGTACGGGTCCACCTGCGACGACCCGACGGAGCGCACGGCGTTGGTCGAGCAGTTCTGCTCGTGGTCGGCGTGCAGGATGAAAAGCACGTCGAGCGCCTTGACCAGTCGCGGATCGGCCTCGAACTTGCTCTCGCTCATCTTGAACAGCATCGAGAGGAAGTTGGCGGTGTAGCTGAGCTCGTTGTCGGGGTAGACGTACGGCTTGCCCTGCGCGTGCCGGAACGACCACGCGCCCAACGTCGGCATCTTCGCGATCATCCGCACCATCTGGAGGTGGCGATTGTCGGGGTCGGCGATGTTGCGCGCATCGGGATAGAACGTCGACATTGCGCCGACCGACGCCATCAACATGCCCATCGGGTGGGCGTCGTAGTTGAAGCCCTGCATGAAGCGCTTGAGGTTCTCGTGGACGAACGTGTGATACGTGATCTCGTGGGTCCACACGGCGTACTCCGACTCGGTCGGGAGCGTGCCGTGGATCAGTAGATACGCCACCTCGAGGAAGTTGGAGTGCTCTGCCAGCTGCTCGATCGGGTAGCCGCGGTACTCCAAGATGCCCTTGTCACCATCGATATAGGTGATCGAGCTGCGACACGAAGCGGTGTTGACGAATCCCGGGTCGTAGACCGCGATGCCGGTGTCTTCGGCGTCGGTCCGGATATGGCCCAGATCCGCGGCCTTGACCGTCCCGTCGGTGATCGGCAGCTCGTAGGACTGGCCAGTCCGGTTGTCCGTGACCGTGAGCGTCGGAGTCGGTTCGGACGGGCTGGCCGGTACGTCGGTCACTGCGGCTCCTTGCTCGGATTGCCAGTCGGGCTTCAGGGCGAGGGTATTCGCATCCGTGAGCGTCAGGCGAATCGATCTCGTTTTGACCAGTTCTCGCGGCGCTGCGTATTCTTGGACGCTGCGGCGTGTGCTCGGCACATGGCCGATCCACCCAGTCAGATTGCGAAGAAGGTAACTCGTCGTGCGCACGTACAGCCCCAAGCCCGGTGACATCCACCGCAGTTGGCACGTCATCGACGCCGAAGACGTCGTGCTGGGTCGGCTGGCCGTCGAGGCCGCCAACCTGCTTCGGGGCAAGCACAAGCCGATGTACGCCCCGCACATGGACACCGGCGACTTCGTGATCATCGTCAACGCCGAGAAGGTTGCCCTGTCGGGCAACAAGCGCACCGCCAAGATGGCCTACCGCCACTCCGGCTACCCCGGCGGTCTGACCGCCACGCCCATCGGCGTGCTGCTGGAGAAGGACGCCCGCAAGGCGATCGAGAAGGCCGTGTGGGGCATGCTCCCCAAGAACAAGCTCAGCCGGGGCCAGCTGCGCAAGCTCAAGGTGTACTCCGGTCCGGAGCACCCGCACCAGGCTCAGCAGGCCGTGCCGTTCGAGATCCACCAGGTCTCCCAGTAGTCCATCGACGCGCAACAGACATCCGAGAGTGAAGTAAGGAACACCGTGGCTGATACGACCAGTGCCGATCCGAGCGGCGACCTCGCCGCAGAAGAGGTCGAGCCGACCTTCGAGGCCGACGAGCAGGGCATCGCCTACAGCTCCGAGAGCGCGCCCGCCGCCGACGCCCCGCTTCGCCCGGCGACCATCGCCAAGGCCGGCGCCACGGGTCGTCGCAAGGAGGCCGTGGCCCGAGTTCGTCTCGTCCCCGGCACCGGACAATGGCTGGTCAACGGCCGCACGCTGGAGAACTACTTCCCGAACAAGCTGCACCAGCAGGTCGTCAACGAGCCGTTCGTCACCACCGACCTGGTCGGCCGGTTCGACGTGATCGCCCGCATCCACGGCGGCGGCATTACCGGCCAGGCCGGAGCGCTACGGCTGGGAGTGGCCCGGGCCCTCAACGACGTCGACACCGAAGCCAACCGCCCCGCGCTGAAGAAGGCCGGTCTGCTCACCCGCGATGCCCGCGTGATCGAGCGCAAGAAGGCCGGTCTGAAGAAGGCCCGCAAGGCGCCCCAGTTCAGCAAGCGGTAGTCATTACCGGCAAGAGCTTGTTCGGCACGGACGGCGTCCGTGGGCTGGCCAATGGCCAGCTGACCGCCGAACTCGCAGTCGATCTCGCGGTTGCCGCGGCGCACGTGCTCGCCGATCTCGGCGAGTTCGAAGGCCACCGCCCCGTCGCTGTCGTCGGGCGCGACACCCGGATCTCCGGCCAGTTCCTGGAGGCCGCAGTCGTGGCCGGCCTCGCCTCCGCCGGAGTGGACGTGCTGTTGCTGGGCGTGTTGCCCACGCCCGGGGTCGCCTACCTCACCGACACCCTCGGCGCCGACTTGGGCGTCGTACTCTCCGCGTCGCACAACCCGATGCCCGACAACGGGATCAAGTTCCTCGCCCGCGGTGGCAAGAAGATCGATGACGCCGTCGAGATCGCCATCGAGCGCCGGATGCGGGAGGACTGGGATCGGCCTCTCGGCGCCGGAGTCGGCCGCGTCACGCCGTACGCCGAGGCGCTCGACGACTACGCCGCCCACCTGGTCCGCGCGATCGACCATCCCCTCGCCGGGTTGAAGGTCGTGCTGGACTGCGCCAACGGCGCCGCGTTCGAGTCCGGCCCGCGGGCCCTGGAGGATGCCGGCGCCACGGTGTGGGCGATCCACGCCAACCCCGACGGGCTCAACATCAACGACGGTTGCGGCTCCACCCACCTCGACTCCCTGCGCGCGACCGTGCTCGAGCACGGCGCCCACGCCGGCTTCGCCCTCGATGGCGACGCAGACCGCTGCCTGGCCGTCGATCACGAGGGCAACGTCGTCGACGGTGACCAGATCCTGGCGATCCTCGCCCTCGCGCTCCACGAGACGGGTCGGCTGGCGAAGAACACGGTCGTCGCGACGGTGATGAGCAACCTTGGGTTCGTCCGCGCCATGCGCAAGGCCGGCGTCGGCGTACGCCAGACCAAGGTCGGCGACCGCTACGTCCTCGAGGCGATGAACATCTCCGGCTACACCCTCGGTGGTGAGCAGTCGGGGCATGTGATTCTCAGCGAGTACGCCACCACCGGCGACGGCACGCTGACCGCGCTGCACCTGCTCGAGCGGATGGCCACCACGGGACGGTCCTTGCAGGAGCTGGCCGGCGTGATGACGCGGCTGCCCCAGGTGTTGGTCAACGTGCCTGATGTGGATAAGGAGCGCACCGACCTCGACGGAGTCGTCGCCGCGGCGGTGGCCGAGGAAGAGGCGCTGCTGGGGGAGTCGGGCCGGGTGCTGCTGCGGCCGTCGGGGACCGAGCCGCTGGTGCGGGTGATGGTCGAAGCCGCCACCGCCGAGCAGGCCCGCGAGGTTGCCGAGCGGCTCGCGGGCGTCGTTCGGGCGCGACTGTCGCTCTAGCCCGTCAGCGGCGTTTGGGCCTGCGCTTGGGGCGTGGCTTGCGGGCTTGAGGCCGCTGACCTGCGGCTTTCGTGGGAGCGGGCGTCGCGACCGGACGCGGCAGCGGATCGTCGCCCAGGGCGACCTTGCCGAGGTAGGCCCACACCAGCGCGGGGACGAGGAACCCCAACTCTGCAAGGTCGTCGTCGAGGACGCCGATGCCGCCTTTGAGGACGAGGAGAGCGGCGCCGGACAGCGCGGCGAACACCGCCGCCTGCGGATAGCCCGAGCGGGGTTTGGGAAAGCTCAGGCCGACGATCAGGCTGCCCGCGAACGCGAGCACCAGGGACGCCGTCGCGGGGAGGCCTCCGGTGCCTTGGATCAGGTCGGACAACGCTCCGGCCGCACCGGCGACCGCTCCGATCATGCCGAGCGCGATGCCGAGGTTGCGGCCGCGCTGCGCGCGAATTGTCACGGCGAGGCTCACCACCGCGCCGCACAGCAGCAGCGATCCAGCGGGTAGTACGCCGGGCAGCCGGTCGCCGGTGGCGACCTGAGCGATCGCATGCACCGCGAGCAACACTCCGCCGCCGATCGCGAGCATGCCGGCCTGCCGATAGCGGTCCGGCGAGGTGAGGAACGACGGCTCGGCGGACGGCGGTCTGGCGGACGACATGGAGGGAATCTACAGCTTGCGCAGCCGCACGTAGTTCACGGAATGGTCGCGATCCTTGCGCAGGACCAGGGTGGCCCGGGAGCGCGTCGGCGCGATGTTCTGGATCAGGTTGGGCCCGTTGATGGTGTCCCAGATGCGGCCGGCTTCGGCTACCGCCTCGGCCTCGGACAAGGTGGCGTACTTCGCGAAGTACGACGCGGGGTTGCGGAAGGCGGTCTCGCGCAGCCGCAGGAACCGGTCGACGTACCACTGACGGATATGCGCGGCGCCGGCGTCGACATAGACGGTGAAGTCGAAGAAGTCGCTGACCGCCAGGCCCGAGCGGCCGTCGGCCAGGACCCGCGCAGGCTGCAGCACGTTGAGCCCCTCCACGATCACGATGTCGGGCCGACTGATCACCTTGCGCTCACCGACCCGCACGTCGTAGGCCAGGTGGGAGTAGCTCGGCGCCTCGACCTCGTCCTTGCCGGACTTGATGTCCACCACGAACTTCAACAACGCGCGCCGGTCGTAGCTCTCCGGGAAGCCCTTGCGTTCCAAGATCCCGCGGCGCTCGAGCTCGGCGTTCGGCAGCAGGAACCCGTCGGTCGTGATGAGGGCGACGTTGGGGTGCTCGGGCCAGCGGGCCAGCAGCTTCTGCAGCACCCGCGCGGTCGTCGACTTGCCGACGGCGACCGACCCCGCCAGCCCGATGACGAACGGCGTCCGGGGCCGATGCGGCTGGGCGAGGAAGTCCCACTGCGCGTTGTTCAGCCGACCGGCCGACTCGACGTACAGGCTGAGTAGCCGCGACAACGGGAGGTAGACCTGCCGCACCTCGTCGAGGTCCAGCGCATCCCCCAAGCCGCGGAGGTGGCTGATCTCCTCGGCGTTGAGCGGATCGTGGCTGCCGGGATCAGGCCAGGTCGGGGCCAGCGCCGCCCAGTCGGCGCGGCTCAGCTCGACGTAGGGCGAGGTCTCGGCGCCGGGAGCCGTCGGGACCTCCCCCTTCGAAACGATCTCGGCGTCGGAAACCATGCGGCGCATTGTTGCAGGGCGTGATCGTTAGACTCACCACTTATGTGCGGAATCGTCGGGTACGTCGGGCCGAGGCAAGCCACCGACGTGATCCTCGAGGGTCTGCGACGTTTGGAATACCGCGGCTACGACTCCGCCGGCATCGCGGTGGTGCACGCAACGGAGGCCGGCGGCACGATCTCCAGCGACAAGCGGGCCGGCAAGCTGGCCAACCTGGAGAAGTCGATGGCGACGACTCCGCTGGCCGAGTCCGGGACCGGCATCGGGCACACCCGCTGGGCCACGCACGGCCCGCCCAACGACCGCAACGCTCACCCGCATCTCGGCTCGACGGGTCGGGTCGCGCTCGTGCACAACGGCATCTTGGAGAACTTCGATGCCCTGCGCGTCGAGCTCGAGAGGGCCGGGCACGACCTGATCTCCGACACCGACACCGAGGTGGCGGCGCACCTGCTCGAACGCGAACTCACCGCAGGCGCCGATCTGACGACGGCCATGCAGCGCACCTGCAGCCGCCTGCGCGGGGCCTTCACGCTGGTGGCGATCGACGCGCTCGACCCGAGCCGGGTCGTGGCGGCCCGGCGCAACAGCCCGCTGGTGGTCGGGCTCGGGGACGGCGAGAACTTCCTCGGCTCGGACGTCGCCGCCTTCATCGAGCACACCCGGGAGGCCCTCGAGCTCGGACAGGACCAGGTGGTGACCATCACCGCGGACTCGGTCTCGATCACCGGGTTCGACGGCGCGCCGAGTGAGGGTCGCGGCTATCACGTCGACTGGGACCTGTCGGCCGCCGAGAAGGACGGTTTCGACTGGTTCATGCGCAAAGAGATCTTCGAACAGCCCCGCGCCGTGGCCGACTCGCTGCTCGGGCGGCGTACCTCCAGCGGCGCGTTGCACCTCGATGAGATGCGGCTCTCGGAGCAAGAGCTCCGCGATGTCGACAAGATCATCATCGTTGCGTGCGGGACGGCGTTCTATGCCGGGATGGTGGCGAAGTACGCCATCGAGCACTGGACGCGGGTCCCTGTGGAGGTCGAGCTGGCCTCGGAGTTCCGCTACCGCGACCCGATCCTGACCTCCGACACCCTGGTGGTCGCGATCAGCCAATCCGGCGAGACCGCCGACACGCTCCAGGCGCTGCGCCACGCGCGCGCTCAGCGGTCGCGAGTGCTGGCGATCTGCAACACCAACGGCTCCACGATCCCGCGCGAGTCCGACGCGGTGATCTACACCCACGCCGGACCCGAGATCGGCGTCGCCTCGACCAAGGGCTTCTTGACCCAACTGGTGGCGTGCCTGCTGCTCGCGCTCTATCTCGCACAGGTCAAGGGCACCAGGTACGGCGACGAGGTCACCCAGGTGCTCGATCAGCTCGAGCAGATGCCCGAGCACATCGAGTCGGTGCTGGCCGCGGCCGACCAGATCTACGAGCTGGCCGCAGCTCACACCGACGCCAAGACGGTGCTGTTCTTGGGGCGGCACGCCGGGTATCCGATCGCGCTCGAGGGCGCGCTCAAGCTCAAGGAGATCGCCTACCTCCACGCCGAGGGCTTCGCTGCCGGCGAGCTCAAGCACGGGCCGATCGCTTTGCTCGAAGAGGGTTTGCCGGTGCTGTGCGTGGTGCCGCCGCGCGATCGCGATCAGTTGCACGACAAGATGCTCAGCGGCATTCAGGAGGTGCGGGCGCGCGGTGCCCGCACGATCTGCATCGCGGAGGAAGGCGACACCGCGATCGCGCCGTACGCCGATGTGTTGATCTCGCTACCCAAAGTGCCGGTGCTGCTGCAGCCGTTGGTGGCTGCCATTCCGTTGCAGTTGTTCGCGTGCGAGCTCGCCACCTTGCTCGGGCACGACGTCGACCAGCCGCGCAACCTCGCCAAGTCCGTCACCGTCGAGTAGCGAGCGCGGCGATGGGGATCGTGGGCGTCGGCATCGACGTGGTCGACATCGAGCGGTTCGGGGAGGCTCTGGAGCGCACGCCGGGGTTGCGCGAGCGGATCTTCACCCCGTTGGAGGCAGCCAAGTTGTTGCCGTCCCTGGCCGCTCGGTTCGCGGCGAAGGAGGCGTTGGTCAAGGCGCTCGGCGCCCCAGGCGGGCTCGCCTGGCACGACGCCGAGGTGATCTCGGAGGAGTCGGGGCGGCCGGTGTTCACGCTGCGGGGGACGGTGAAGGACGCCGCGGCCGCCCTGGGGGTCGCCGAGGTGCACCTGTCGTTGTCGCACGACGCGGGGATCGCCTCCGCCGTGGTGGTGCTGGAGCGCGCGTGAGGACGGCGTACACCGCAGCCCAGGTCCGCGCCGCGGAGGGTCCGCTGCTGGCTGCGCTTGCTGCGGCCGGACAGCCGGATGTGCTGATGCAACGGGCGGCGTACGCCCTGGCTGCCGCAGTGGTCGGCTACTTGGGCTCGGCGTACGGCCGGCGAGTGCGGCTGCTCGTGGGATCGGGCAACAACGGCGGCGACGCGTTGTACGCCGGCGCATATCTCCTGCGGCGGGGCGTGCGGGTCGACGCGGTGCTGGTGGCCGACGACGCACATCCCGGTGCGCTGGACGCGTTTCGGGGAGCCGGCGGGCGGCTTCGGCCTCTGGGGTCCCCGCCCGTGCGGGTGGATCAAGCGCCCGAGGTCGTGGTGGACGGGATGGTGGGGATCGGAGGCCGCGGCGGGCTCCGGCCGGCAGCCTTGGCCGCTGTGGAGGAGTGCGCGGGGATCCCCGTGGTCGCGGTCGACGTGCCGAGTGGTGTCGAGGTCGACTCCGGCGAGGTGACGGGTCCGCACGTGACGGCGGCGCTGACGGTCAGTTTCGGGTGCCTCAAGGTCGCCCATCTGATGGATCCCGGGGCGCGCGCCTGCGGGAGTGTCGAGGTGGTCGACCTCGGACTCTCCATGGCGGCTCCGGTCGCGGTCGCGCTCCAGGCGCCCGACGTGGCGCGGCTGCTGCCGGGGGTCGACGACAACGACCACAAGTACTCCCGTGGTGTGGTGGGGGTGCGCACCGGCTCTTCGGCGTACCCGGGGGCGGCGGTGCTCTCGGTGGCCGGGGCGGCGTGTGGTCTGGCCGGCATGGTGCGCTACGACGGCACCGCCGCCGACGTCGTACGACTGGCGCATCCGGAGGTGGTGCTCGGCGCCGGGCAGGTGCAGGCGTGGGTTGTGGGGTCGGGCGGTGGCGCGGACACGGAGGCAGCTTTGAAGTCGAGCCTCGCGGATGGGTGTCCGGTCGTGGTGGATGCGGAGGCGCTGGTGCCGTTCGTGCACCACCGGGCGAGTTGGCCGGACGCCGAGGTGGTGTTGACGCCGCATGCTGGCGAGTTGGCGCGGATGTTGGAGGTCGAACGGGAGCTGATCGAGGCCCGGCCGTTGCACTACGCCCGTTCGGCTGCCGAACGTTTCGCCTCGGTGGTTCTGCTGAAGGGGCGCCGGAGCATCGTCGCGGAGCCCGGATCGGTGCGGGTCGCGGTCAACACCACCGGGGTGCCCTGGTTGGCCACGGCCGGCTCGGGCGACGTGCTGGCCGGGGTGATCGGCGCCCTGGCCGCTGGCGGGCTCCGGCCCTTCGACGCAGCCGCGGTCGGAGCATGGCTGCACGGCTCAGCCGGCACCCTGGCCTCCGCCGGCCGTCCCTTGGTCGCTCGCCGGGTCGCCGAGCTGCTGCCCGAGGCCGTCCGCCACGTCGGTCTCTGACCCCTCGCCCCTCGCGCGGCGGGTCGGCGGCCCTCCCGTCGGGACGAGCGCTCAACTGTGGTCGCCCAGCGCTCGATGAGCGGGAGCGCCTGAGACACTAGGCGCATGGTCGCCGCCTCCCACGCAGAGATCGTGGTCGACCTGGCGGCGATCCGGCACAACGTACGGCGCCTACGCCAGGCCGTCGCCTCGGACTCGGCGCCCGTGGACGTCATGGTCGTCGTCAAGGCCGACGCCTACGGCCACGGGATGATCCCGTCGGCGGCGGCCGCGAGGCAGGCCGGGGCCGGCTGGCTCGGCGTCGCCCTGATCGGCGAGGCCCTGGCCCTGCGCGCCGCTGGCGATCGTGGGCGGATCCTCTCGTGGTTGACCCTTCCGGGCGACGACTACGCCGCCGCTATACAGGCTGACGTCGACGTGACGGCGTACTCCGCGGACGAGTTGGCCGAGATCGTCGCCGCGGCGCGCGAAACCGGCGTCTTGGCCCGTGTCCAACTCAAGGTCGACACCGGGCTGTCTCGCGGCGGGGCGCCCGAGCCGCAGTGGGGCGCGCTCTTCGCGGCTGCCCGCCGAGCCGAGACCGAGGGCGACCTCGTGATCACCGGGATCTGGTCGCACTTCGCAGCCAGTGACGAGCCGGACCACCCAGCGAACGACGCGCAGGAGGCGGCGTTTCGTCGAGCGTTGACCCTGGTGGCGAAGGCTGGGCTGCACCCCGAGGTCCGGCACCTGGCCAACTCGGCCGCCGCGCTGGCGCGGCCGTCGTCGCGGTTCGACCTGGTGCGCTGCGGACTCTCGGCGTACGGCCTGGATCCCGCACCCGGACAGGGAGCCGTCCGAACCGTGGTCGAACGCCTTCGGCCGGCAATGACCGTCCGCACTCGACTGGCGCTGACCAAGTCGATCCTCGCGGGCGCGGGGGTGTCCTACGGGCACACCTGGATCGCGGGGGAGAACACGACGCTCGGCCTCGTGCCGATCGGCTACGCCGAGGGTGTGCCGCGGCATGCCAGCTCGCGGGCGGAGGTGTGGATCGGCGGGCGGCGGCGCCCCGTTCGCGGCCGGATCTGCATGGACCAGTTCGTGGTCGCCGACACCGAGGAAGCCCGCCTGCAGATCGCCCGCCCGATCGAGGTGATCGAGGGTCCGCTGATGGCCGGCATGAACGTGGTCGGCGATCTCTTCGGCGCCGGCA
>JAKFXV010000327.1 GCA_021731205.1 Nocardioides sp.
GTCCGGGCGCGTCGTACTCGTGGCGCATGGGCCGGTGGCAGGCGCCCACTTGGTCAGTTACCCGTGAGTGAAGCGAGAGGGCGCGAAGTTGCGCCCGAACTGCGAGCTCACCAACAGACGCTGAGTGAAGCGAGAGGGCGCGAAGTTGCGCCCGAACTGCGAGCTCACCGAAACACGGCGTCGTGAGCAACCTCGTCAACCTGGAGCGCGTGGACAAGGCGTTCGGCATCCGCCCGCTGCTGAGCGAAGTGTCGCTGGGGATCGCGAGTGGTGAGCGGATCGGGGTGGTCGGCCGCAACGGCGACGGCAAGACCACGCTGCTGCGACTGATCACCGGTGAGGAGCACCCGGACGGGGGTCGGGTCAATCGCACGAGGGGTCTGCTGACCGGACACCTCCGCCAAGGCGACGAGCTCGACGACACCCACACCGTCCGCGAGGCGGTGTTGGGCGGCAGATTGGATCACGAGTGGGCCGCCGACCCGACGACCCGAGAAGTCGTCGAGGTGCTGTTGGCGGGCGTCACGCTGGATCGTGCGGTGATCGGGTTGTCGGGTGGAGAACGCCGGCGCTGCTCGCTCGCCGCCCTGCTGCTCGGCCACGACGAACTGTTGGTGCTCGACGAACCCACCAACCATCTCGACGTCGAGGCGGTCGCGTGGCTCGCCGAGCATCTCGCGGCCCGCGACTGCGCCGTGGTGGTGGTGACCCACGACCGCTGGTTCCTCGATGCGGTGTGCCAGTGGACCTGGGAGGTGCACGACGGTGTCGTCGACGTCTACGAGGGCGGGTACGCCGCGTTCGTGCTGGCCAAGGCCGAACGCCTGCGCCAGGCCGCCGCCTCCGAGGTACGACGCCAGAACCTCGTGCGCAAGGAGCTCGCCTGGCTGCGACGCGGCGCCCCGGCCCGCACCTCCAAGCCCAAGTTCCGCGTGGACGCGGCCAACGCCTTGATCGCCGACGTGCCGCCACCGCGAGATCGCCTCGAGCTCCAGCGCTTCGCAACCCAGCGACTCGGCAAGGACGTCATCGACGTCGAGGACGTCGATCTGGCTCGCGGTGAGCGAGTCCTGCTCAGCGGCGCCACGTGGCGGATCGGTCCGGGCGATCGGATCGGCGTCGTCGGGGTGAACGGCGCCGGCAAGACCTCGCTCCTGCACCTGATCGCCGGCACGTTGCGCCCGTCGGCCGGCCGGGTCAAGCATGGTCGAACCGTCGCCCTGCAGCACCTCACCCAACAGCTCGACGACCTCGATCCGGAGGCCCGGGTGCTCGACACCGTCGAGTCGATCCGGCGGGTGGCCAGGACTGCCGACGGTGAGGTGTCCGCGTCGTCACTGCTGGAGCGGTTCGGTTTCATCGGAGACCGGCTCACCGCCCGCCTGGGAGATCTGTCGGGTGGCGAGCGAAGGCGGTTCCAGCTGCTCAGGATCCTGCTGACCGAACCCAATGTGTTGCTCCTGGACGAGCCGACGAACGATCTCGATATCGAGACCTTGAACGTCATGGAGGACTTCCTCGACTCGTGGCCGGGGACCTTGGTCGTGGTGACCCACGACCGCTACTTCCTCGAGCGGGTCACCGATTCGGTCTGGGCGTTGCTCGGTGACGGTCAGGTGTCGATGCTGCCGCGCGGAGTCGACGAGTACCTCGAACGGCGGGCCCGATCGCTTGCCGACTCAGATCGCGCCGGCACAGACGCAGCAGCCGACGCAGGGGCCGCGGCCCCCACCGCGTCCACCCCCCAGGTGAGACCAGGGAGCGCAGCCGAACGCTCGGCACGCAAACTGCTGGTCCGCCTCGACAAGCAGCTCGCGCGACTGGCAGACGACGAGGCACGTCTGCAACGCCGGATCGCGGAGGCGGCCGACGACTACGTCCGGCTCGCGAGCCTCGCTGCGGAGCTCGACGCCTTGCTGGCCGAGCGGGACGACGTGGAAGGCCAGTGGCTCGAGGCCGCCGAGGCCCTCCCCAACCCCTAACCCGCCGAGGCGTCACAAACACGACGCGAGGCGTCACAAACGTCTCGCCCAGGGGTCGCGAACTCCGCGCGAGGGTCGCCGTTCACTTCGAGAAGGGGCCGAGCAACTCGCGCAGCAGTCGGGCCAGGCGCCGCTGATCATCAGCGGGCAGTTCGGCGAGCAGTGCCTGTTCGGCGTCCAGCAGCGCCTCGAAGGCACCGTCGACGGCCGCCTTGCCTGCGCGAGTCAGCCGCACGAGCACACCCCGGCGGTCGTCAGGGTCTGGCAGGCGGCTGACGAAGCCGCGGATCTCGAGCCGATCGACCCGGTTGGTCATTGTGCCGCTGGTCACCAGCGTTTCGCGGAGCAGTCGCCCCGGCGACAGTTCGTACGGCGTGCCGGCCCGGCGCAAGGCCGCGAGCACATCGAACTCCCAAGGCTCGATCCGGTGCGCCTCGAAGGCCGTGCGACGCGTCAGGTCCAGGTGGCGCGCCAGCCGACTGATCCGGCTGAACACCTCGACCGGCCCGAGGTCGAGGTCGGCGCGTTCGCGAGCCCACGCTTCGACCAGGTCGTCGACTTCATCGCGCATCGCAGCAGTTTAGCGAATCGTCAAGAATCTTGACGTCGAGATAAGGCGCGAAGGGTTGGGTGGCGTTTCTGGGAGGAACCGGTTGGCCTCGCCAGTAGATTGCCGCTAGCAGTGAAGTTTGCGACGGGGGAGGTCGGTTGGACACGCAGGTGACGCTGGCGGCGTTCTATGCGCTCGCCTCCGCCATCGGGTTCGCGCTGTCCACCTCGTTGCAGCACCGCGAGGCGGGCGGGGCGCCGAGCAGCGGCATCCTTGGCGTACTCCGATTCGTCATCACCCGCCGAATGTGGGTGCTCGGAGCCTTCGTAGGTTTCGTCGCCTTGATCCTGCACGCGCTCGCGCTCAACAACGGCGCCATCGCACTGGTCCAGCCCATCATGGTGAGTGGTGTCGTGCTGGCAGTGCTCTTCCGGTCCGCGCTGGATCGTGCGCTCCCTCCGCGGAGGGAACTGGTCGGCGTCACCCTGACCACCCTCGCGCTGGGCTGTTTCCTCGTGGTCGCGAACCCGCAGGCCGAGTCGGAGGCTGACGAACGCCGAGCCGTCCTGCTGTGGCTGAGCGGCGTGCTGTGCATCGCGCTGCTCGTGCTGGTGGCCAACCGCATGCCGACGCCGGTCGCAGCGTCGTTCCTGCTCGGAACTGCGAGTGGGGTGTGCTTCGGCCTGACCGCCGGGTTGCTGAAGATGATCAGCAACGACTTCGGCGCCGACGGCGTGATGGGGGTTGTGGGCAGCTGGCATCTGTACGCCCAGATCGGCACCGGGCTGACCGGTATCGCGATCAACCAGCGCGCCTATCACCTGGCGCCGCTAGCCATCTCCATGCCCGTGCTCAACGTCGTCGACGTGCTCGTCGCCCTGGCCTTCGGAGTGCTGGTCTTCAACGAGGTGCCGACGCGGCATCCGGTCGGGATCGCCGTGCTGGGCCTATGCCTCGTGCTGATGGGCGCCGGTTTGCGTATGCTCGCTCGTGTCCATCCAGAAGCGGTCGCTGCTTCGAAGAGCGGGTTCGGATCCGAGCTCTCGGATCAAAGATGAGGAGCGCCTGATGACCTGGCTGCACGGCATCCTCCTCGGTGTTCTGGTGGGTGCCCACGTGTCGACCTGGGGTGCCTACAAGGATGCGCCGTTCGAGGGCTTCCACGTCACCCGTTTCGTGCGCAGCATCCTGCTCGCCATGGGGATCGGGGCGGTGCTGAGTGGGGCTTTCGGCTTCGATCGCACCGAGTCGATGATCGTCTTGTTGGGTGTCATCTACGGCATCGAGCGGCTGCTGACGGAGTACTGGAAGCTCTTCTTGCGCGACCATCGAGCAGACAGCTTCACCATTCCGATGCGCTTCGGCATCTTCGGACGGCCGGTCGATGAGCATGGCACCCGCTACGCCATCGGTGGGGTGATCGTCGTGCTGACAGTGCTCATCTGCGTCACGGTCAGCCTCGTTCAGAACGCCTTGCCGCCGCAGCCGCAGTGGTTCTTGATCCTGTTTGCCGGGATCAGTGGCTGGCTGACCGCCGTCGGGGGCGCCTGGAAGGACGCCCCGATCGAGGGATTCAGCGGCTGGAAGTTCATGCGCAGCCCGATCGTTGCCACCGCGTGGGCGATCCCGCTCTCCTTCTTGACCGACAACTGGGTGCTGATGTCGCTGTCGGCCGGTGGGTTCGCGGTCGCCTCGATCGAGACCTACAAGGCGTTCCTGGTGCGCAATCGCCCGCCGGGAAAGTTCGACGGCAAGCCGGTGCTGCATCAGTTCCCGTGGCTTCGCGAGGGACTGGCCGGCGCGCACGCGCTGCTGTGGGGAGGCCTCGCCGTGAGCTTGGCGTACGGTCTGCTGCGGCCCCCGGCCCCGCCCTCGCTCGATGCGGTCGCCGTAGCCCAGGCGACGATCGCCGTGCTTGCCGCCATCGGCTCGGGGCTGGTCACCAGTCGCGCACTGCTTTCGCGACCACTCGCCCTTTCCTACTAGTCCCTTCGCCGCCGCCCTTTGGCACCTGCGCCTGATGGCGCCGTACCCTGGTCCGGTCATGAGCAGCGCGCGCACCTACGAAGTCCGCACCTACGGGTGCCAGATGAACGTCCATGACTCCGAGCGACTGACGGGCTTGCTGGAACAGGCGGGCTACGTTGCGGCCGCCGCGGACGCGCCGGCCGATGTGGTGGTCTTCAACACCTGCGCCGTCCGCGAGAACGCCGACAATCGGCTGTACGGCAACCTCGGTCATCTCGCGCCCGTGAAAGCCGCGAATCCAGGCATGCAGATCGCCGTGGGTGGATGCCTCGCCCAGAAGGATCGGCACACGATCACCCAGAAGGCCCCGTGGGTCGACGTCGTGTTCGGCACTCACAACATCGGGTCGCTCCCGGTGCTGCTGGAGCGGGCGCGGGCGCACGACGAGGCGCAGGTCGAGATCCTGGAGTCGTTGGAGGTCTTCCCGTCGACGCTGCCGACGCGGCGCGATTCGGCGTACGCCGCCTGGGTGTCGATCTCGGTCGGGTGCAACAACACCTGCACCTTCTGCATCGTTCCCTCGCTCCGGGGCAACGAGAAGGACCGCCGACCCGGGGAGATCTTGGCCGAGATCGAGGCCCTGGTCGGCGAGGGAGTAGCCGAGATCACCCTGTTGGGCCAGAACGTCAACGCCTACGGCGTGGAGTTCGGCGACCGACAGGCCTTCTCCGCGTTGCTCCGTGCGTGCGGGACCGTGACCGGGCTGGAGCGGGTCCGGTTCACCTCGCCGCATCCCGCGGAGTTCACCGACGACGTGATCGACGCGATGGCCGAGACCGCCAATGTCATGCCCTCGTTGCACATGCCCCTGCAATCGGGCTCGGATCGGATCCTGCGAGCCATGCGCCGCTCGTATCGCCAGACGCGCTTCCTGGGCATCATCGACAAGGTGCGAGCGGCGATGCCGGAGGCCGCGATCACGACCGACATCATCGTCGGGTTTCCGGGGGAGACCGAGGCGGACTTCGAGGCGACCCTCGACGTGGTCAGGGCGGCCCGGTTCGCCGGCGCCTACACCTTCCAATACTCCAAGCGGCCGGGAACTCCCGCGGCTGACCTCGCGGATCAGGTGCCTAAGGCCGTGGTGCAGGAGCGCTACGAACGGCTGGTTGCGCTGGTCGACGACATCGCCTGGCGGGAGAACCGCGCGCTGCTGGGACGTCAGGTCGAACTGCTGGTGACCGACTCCGGCGGACGCAAGGATGCCGCCACCTCTCGTCTCACCGGGCGCGGGCCGGACAACCGCTTGGTCCACTTCCAGCCGGGCCCCGACAGCGGCGTACGTCCAGGTGATCTGGTGACGGTCGCGATCTCGTACGCCGCCCCGCACCACCTCGTGGCGGACGGGCCGGTGCTCGCCGTACGACGCACTCGCGCCGGCGACGCCTGGGAGGCTCGCGAGACCGAGCCGGCCCGGTCCGCAGTCGGCCTGGGCATGCCCACGGTGGGAGTGCCCACCTAGTCCAGCCGGAGATGGGACCGATCGCCGCCGCGACTGGGTATCCGCCACAGCGGGCAGGGTGATTCGGGTGTCTTCGGTCCCAGGCACGGTTTCGATTGCGGCTACCTGTGGAATGAGCCCACGCGACGACGTGGCGATCGTGCACGCTAACCCGAGTGCGCGTGGTCGAGATCTTGGAGAGCTCCGGAGGTGTCGCTAGCAGGCGTGCGCTATTGCGACACGTGAGTCGTCGTGATCTCGAGCTCGCCGTACTGAGCGGCGACGTCGTGGTCGACGCGCGCGGGAAATATGCCTTGCCCCACGCGGACCAGGCAATCCGGGCAGCCCACCGCCTCACGGGAGTGGTTTCCCACCGCAGTGCGGTCGCGCACTGGGGTTGGGAGCAGAAGGCTGTGCCCAGTAAGCCTGAGATCACCCTCCCTAAGAATCGCCTCGTCAACAAAGCCAACCGGAGTGCGGTCGTGGTGCACCGCACGGATCTCTCCGAGGACGACGTTGATGGGCTCGTCACGTCGCGACGCCGAACCTTGGTCGATGTCCTTCGTTCGTGCCCGTTCGACGAGGCTGTCGCGGTAGCGGATTCGGCGCTTCGCGTGGGTGACCTAACGCGCGACGACTTGGATCGCATTGGCGTCGCTGCTCGCGGTCCGGGGTCAGCTCAGGTGCGGCGCGTGGCAGCTGTTGCGACGGCGCAGGCTGCCAACCCTTTCGAGTCGATACTGAGGGCCTTGGCGATTGAGGTCGGCCTTAGCCTGCGGCCCCAGGTCCCCATTTTCGACAAGCGCGGATCGTTCATCGGTCGCCCTGACCTCGTTGAGATCCAACGCCGACTCATCCTTGAGGCAGACTCGTTCGAGTGGCACGGCAGCAGGTCTGCGCTGCAACGCGACGCGCGTCGCTACAACAAGTTCGTCATAGAGGGTTGGACCGTACTCCGGTTCACGTGGGCGGACGTCACGCGTCGACCAGACTATGTGCGCGGGAGCTTGCTGTCGTTCGCATCGCTAGGTACCGCCACTGGGACCGAAGAATCAGCTCTACGGAGGCGGGACGCTCAGCTCCACATCAACGAGAATCCTTCGGTCCCCACGCGCGCCCGAAACCGAAGTGGGTGAGCGCCCGCAGGGTGCCGGCGCGGAGTCCGTCGAGAACCAGGCGCTCGTGAGGGACGACGGGCTCAGGCAGGGCCGCGAGCGCGCACCAGCGGAGCTCCGCACACTTCCGCGGCTCGAGGATGGTCGGTTCTCCGGCCCAGACCCGGGCGCTGAAGAAGAAGTCGACCCGCTCGTCGATCGCCTCGCCGGAGCGAGTGCGCTGCATAGCCGTGAGAAACGTGAGCTCGAGCCCGCTCACCCCGATCTCTTCGAGAGCCTCGCGCCGAACGGCAACCTCGGCGGTCTCGCCGCGTTCCACGTGCCCGGCCGCGGCCGAGGCCCAATGGCCGTCCATGAATCCGGTGTTCTGCCTCAGTTGGAGCAACACCTCGTCGCCACTCGAGCCCGCCCGGAGCAGATAGACGTACGCCGCGGGGATGACCGCGAATGGAGTCATCGACGCCTCCGGGATCGGGTCGGGTGCACCGAGTGAGGGCTCAGGAGACGTCGTCGTTCTTGGCGTCATCGAGCAAACCCATGTCCGTCTCCATCGTCGAGCACGCGACCCGGACGATCGGCGCCTAGCCTGGAAGACTAGCCGCCGTGTCCGCTGCGCTCCCACCCACGATCGTGGCAGTGGTCGGACCCACTGCTGCGGGCAAGAGCGACCTGTCGCTGGACCTGGCGTTGGCGCTCGACGGCGAGATCGTGAACACCGATGCCATGGCGGTCTATCGCGGCATGGACATCGGGACGGCCAAACCCCCCGAGGCGGCCCGCAGGGGAGTGCCACACCACCTGCTCGATCTGCTTTCGGTGCGCGAGCCGGGGTCGGTCGCCCAGTTCCAGTCCTGGGCCCGGACTGTGGTGCGCGACATCCGGGCCCGCGGACGCACGCCGATCCTGGTGGGCGGGTCGGCTCTCTACACGCGCGCCGTGGTGGACCGGTTCGAGTTCCCCGGCACCGATCCCGGCGTGCGTCAACGGCTCGAGGCCGAACTGGAGCAGTCCGACGCCGGGACGCTCCACGAACGGCTACGACAGCTCGATCCCGACGCTGCGGCCAAGATCCTGCCCGACAACGCGCGACGGATCGTTCGTGCGCTGGAGGTCGTCGAGCTGACGGGGCGACCATTCGACGCCACCCTCCCCGCCCATGAGTACGCCGACCCCGCCACCGTGCAGATCGGCATCGACATCGATCGGGGCACCCTTGACCAGCGCATCGAGGCGCGGGTCACGCAGATGTTCGACGCCGGATTCGTGGACGAAGTACGACGCCTGCTCGACGAGGGCTTGGCCGATGGCCGCACGGCCTCGCGTGCGATCGGCTACCGCGAAGTCGCGGCCTACCTGGCCGGCGAACTCTCCCTCGACGAGGCTCGGGAACGCACCGCCAGGGCGACCCGGCGCTTCGCCCGGCGGCAGGCCGCCTGGCACCGCCGGGACCCACGGATCTGCTGGGTGTCGTGGGACGACCCGGCCCGCCTGGACGCCGCCATCGCCGCTGTCCGCGTCGCCGCCCGACCTGCACCTAGCCCAGCGGACGATCAGCGGTGAGAGGATTCACCCCGTGAGCTACCCGTTCTTGAAGGGCCACGGCACGGAGAACGACTTCGTGTTGTTGCCCGACCACGACGGGCGGCTGCACGGCGACCTGTCGCCCGAACGCGTTCGGGCGCTGTGCGACCGTCGCGCCGGCATCGGCGCGGACGGGGTGCTGCGCGTGGTCCGATCGAACGCCATAGACGAGGGCCACGCCCTCGCGTCTCGAGCCGAGTGGTTCATGGACTACCGCAATGCCGATGGAACCGCGGCGCAGATGTGTGGCAACGGCGCGCGAGTCTTCGTGCGACACCTCATCGACGAAGGGTTGGCCAGCCCGGTCGGCACGACTGCCATCGCCACCCGCGACGGGGTCAAGCTGGTCAGCACCAACGGACCTGAGGCGCCGATCAGCATCGACTTGGGTCCGCCCAGGGTCGCTGACGAGAGCGTGATCGGGCTCGGGCATTGGTCCTGGCCGGCCCGCAACGTGTCGATGGGCAACCCGCACGCTGTGGTGTTCGTCGACTCGCTGGAGGAGTTGGGGGACCTCGGCGGCCTGACGTACGACGCCGCGGTCTATCCGGACGGCGTCAACGTCGAGTTCGTCCACCGGCTCGGCGAGCGGGCCATCGCCATGCGCGTGCACGAACGGGGTGTCGGCGAGACTCGATCGTGTGGCACCGGTGCGTGCGCCGCGATGGTGGCGGCGGCGTTGGCCGACGGCCTCGCCCCCGACGTGTCGTACGACGTCCGCGTGCCGGGCGGTTCGTTGCTGGTCACCTGGACCGAGTCGGGTGTCGTGCTCACCGGGCCGGCAGTGATCGTGGCCAGCGGCGAGACCGACATCTAGGCGAGTCGGGCCGCGCCCGATCCCCGGCCTATGCTCGGCTGATGGACATCTCCGCAGCATCATGCATCGTCACCGGCGCGGCCTCGGGCATCGGCGCCGCCGTCGCGCGCAAGCTCGCCGAACTCGGTGGTCATGTCGTGGTCGCCGACGTGCAGGACCAGCCGGGGAGGCAGCTTGCGAGCGAGATCGGCGGGACCTATGCCCACGTCGACGTGACCGACAGCGCACAGATCCGCGCCGCCGTTGAGTTGGCTGCTGATATCGCGCCCCTGCGCGTGCTGGTCAACTCGGCCGGCATCGGCTGGGCACAGCGCACCATCGGGCGCGAGCCGTCGTTCGACACCGCTGCAGATCTCGACGCGTTCAAGCGAGTCATCGCGGTCAACCTGGTCGGGAGCTACGACTGCATCCGGCTGGCCGCGACCGTGATGGCTCACAACTCACCGGGCGAGTCCGGTGAGCGAGGCGTCATCGTCAGCATGGCCAGCGTGGCCGCCTTCGACGGTCAGGTCGGACAGTCGGCGTACTCCGCGTCGAAAGGCGGGATCGTCGGTATGACGCTGCCGATCGCGCGTGATCTGGCCGTGGTAGGCGTGCGCGTGAATGCGATCGCGCCCGGGCTGATCGACACCCCGATCTATGAGTTCGGCGGCGACGCCGAGGCCTTCAAGGCCAAGTTGGGCGAGAGCGTGCTGTTCCCCAAGCGCCTTGGGTGGCCCGAGGAGCTGGCCAGCATGGTCGCGGAGTGCGTCCGCAACCCCTACGTCAACGGCGAGACGATCCGC
>JAKFXV010000328.1 GCA_021731205.1 Nocardioides sp.
CAGCCGTTCGGGTCTGCCGCGTGCTCGAGCTCCAGCCCGATGTGAGTGAACCGGACTCGCCGGCCGCCTCGCCGGCGCCGGGGGCGGTGCTGCGGGACGCGCGCTCGGGTCTGGTCGTCCCGACCGGCCAGCTGGTGGCACTCGTCGCAGAGGACGCGGATGCCGCCGCACTACTCGCCGACCGGTTGGGCTTGAGCGCCGCCGAGGTCGACCACGAGGTGAGCCTCGGCGGCGTGCCACTCACGTCGCTGTCGCGGGACGAGGTGCGTCGCCGCATCGTCGTATCCGACACCGCGGCCACCTTGTTCTCCGGGGAGCTGCGGGACTCACTCGACGCCCGTCAGGTCGGCCACGGCGGCGGGTTCACGGCTGTCGAGGCGGCGCTGACGACGGCATCGGCACACGATATCCTCGACGCCCTTCCAGACGGCCTGGCCACCGAGGTGGCCGAGCGCGGCCGAACCTTCTCGGGCGGCCAACGGCAGCGACTGGTGCTCGCCCGGGCGCTCCTGAGCGATCCCGAGATCTTGATCCTCGTCGAGCCGACCTCCGCCGTCGACGCCCACACCGAGGCGCGGATCGCCTCCGGCCTCCGGCGCCATCGAGCCGGGCGGACGACCGTCGTCACCACCACGAGCCCGCTCCTGCTCGACGTCGCCGATGAGGTCGCCTTCGTGGAGGCGGGTCGGGTGACAGCAGTCGGGACTCATCGCGACCTGCTGGACAGTTCGGCGGCGTACCGCCAGACCGTGACGCGCGAGAGCGAGGACGACCAGGACCTCGCCTCCCGGGTCGGGAGCCGAGCATGAGTGTCAACGCCTTGCCCGTCGCCGATGCTGCGGCCGTCCGGAGGTACGCCGGACGGGTGATCGCGCAGTACCCCCGCTGGGTCGCCGGCACCCTCGCCCTGCACGCGCTGGCCGCACTGGCCGCGCTGGCCGCACCGCGACTGATCGGCGACCTCGTGGAAGCCGCCGACGGCGGCACCAGCCTGGCCATGGTCAACCGGACCGCGCTGTGGCTCGCTGGCTTCTTGGTGTTGCAGACCATGCTCACCCGGTACGCACGGTTCGCCAGCGAGGTGTTGGGCGAGCGGGTGTTGGCTCGGCTGCGCGAAGACTTCGTCGACAATGCCTTGGCCCTCCCAGTCGGGGCCGTGGAGGCGGCCGGCTCCGGTGACCTGTTGACGCGGTCGAACCGCGACGTCGAGCAGTTGGGCTGGTCGGTGCGTTGGGCCCTGCCCGAGTGGACGATCGCCGTGGTCACCGCCGCACTGACCCTGATCGCCGCGCTCAGCGTCGGCTGGTGGGTGGCCCTGCCCTGCCTGCTGGCCCTGCCGCCGCTCGTCACCGGACTGCGGTGGTACCTCGCGCGGGCCAAGGACGGCTACCTACGCGAGTCGGCGTCGTACACCCAGATCAACAACACGTTGACCGAGACCGTGGAGGGCGCGCGGACGGTCGAGGCGCTCGGGCTCGGCGAACGACGCATCGCGCGACTCGATCGAGACTGCGCCACGTCGTTCGCCGCCGAGCGCTACACCCTCTACCTGCGCACCGTCTTCTTCCCCAGCATGGAGGTCGCGTACCTCCTCCCCACGGTCGGCACGTTGCTGTTCGGTGGCTACCTCTACACCCAGGGGCAGGTCACCCTCGGCGACGTCACGGCCGCGACGCTGTACGTGCAGATGCTGATCGACCCCGTCGATCGCATCGTCAGCATCCTCGACGAGCTCCAGCTCGGTGCCGCATCGCTGGCGAGGTTGCTAGGAGTGGCACAGGTCCCCGACGACCGCGCCGTGTCAGGCGCCGTACCCGTTGACGAGCAGTTGCGGGCCACCGACGTGCACTTCGCGTACGTCGAGGGACGCGACGTCCTGCACGGCATCTCCCTCGAGGTGGGCGTGGGCGAGCGAATCGCGATGGTCGGGCCCTCGGGCGCCGGCAAGTCCACCCTGGGCCGGCTGCTCGCCGGCATCCAACCCCCGCGCTCGGGGTCGGTGAGCGTCGGCGGCGTCGGACTCGTCGAGCTGCCCCTGGCGGAACTGCGTGGCCACGTCGCGCTGGTCACGCAGGAACATCACGTGTTCGTCGGCAGCGTGCGCGAGAACCTCGCCCTCGCCGCGCAGCCCGGGGCGGGCGACGCAGAGCTCCGGGCCGCCCTGGACGCCGTCGACGCGCTCGACTGGGTGCTCGCGCTGCCCGACGGCCTCGACACGCTCGTCGGCTCCGGAGGGCGCGCGTTGACGGCCGGGCAGGCCCAGCAGCTGGCGTTGGCTCGACTGGTGCTGGCCGATCCGCACACGCTGGTGCTGGACGAGGCCACCTCGCTGATCGACCCGCGGGCGGCGAGGCACCTCGAACGCGGCCTGGCCGCCGTACTCGAAGGGCGGACGGTGATCGCCATCGCCCACCGGCTGTTCTCGGCGCACGACGCCGACCGCGTCGCGGTCGTCGAAGACGGCCTGATCACCGAACTCGGCTCGCACGACGAGCTGGTCGCGACCGGTGGGTCCTACGCCGCGTTGTGGGACTCCTGGCACGGTCGCCAGCGCTAACCGCGGAATCACCGACCCGTCAATCGAGCGTCGACACGCCGCTCGTTTGGGCACATGAGTGACGGGTCGGCGGCTTTACGGTGGGGGTGATCATGACTACCACCAGGCAACCTCAGCGCGGGGACATTCAGGGGTTGCGGGCGGTCGCGGTGCTGGTCGTCATCGGCGCTCACGCCGGACTCTCGCCGCTGCCTGGCGGGTTCGTCGGCGTCGACGTCTTCTTCGTGATTTCAGGCTTCCTGATCTCGCGGCTGCTCTTCCTCGAAGCCAGCCGAACCGGCTCGATCAGCCTGCGCAACTTCTACGCCCGCCGGGCCCGGAGGATCCTTCCCGCGGCCACCGTGGTGAGCCTGGCCACCATGGCCGGTTCGGTCCTGTGGCTGGGGCCTCGCGAAGCCCTCGAGGTCGTCTACGACGTCGTCTGGGCAACGTTCTTCGGTGCCAACATCCGATTTGCCGAGCGGGGGGTCGACTACTTCGCCCAGGACTTCGGGCCCTCCCCCATGCAGCACTACTGGTCGCTGTCGGTCGAGGAGCAGTTCTACTTGTTCTGGCCGCTGATCCTGCTCGGCTGCCTCACCTGGACCAGAGGCGCGCGCGGGCCGGCGCGCTTGCCTCGGGTGCCATTGCTCGTGGCCCTGGTCGTGCTGAGCGCCATCTCTTTCGGGTACGCCGCCTATCTGACGGCCACCGCACCGATCGCGGCCTACTTCTCGACCCCGGCGCGGGTGTGGGAGCTGGGAGCGGGTGCCCTGGTGGCCCTGATCGGCCCGGCACTCGCGCGCAGGATGGGCACCCAGCTGCGCAGCCTGCTCGCGGCCAGCGGGCTCGGCATGGTCGCGGTCTCATGCATCGAGTTCGGCGTCTCGACACCCGTCCCCGGGTCGGCCGCCCTGGTCCCGGTGCTGGGCGCCGGGCTGGTGCTGGTGGCCGGCTGCCACCCGGACGGCAGCCAGGGGTTGGTCAGCAGAGCCCTCGGCTGGTCGCCGCTGCGCGCGATCGGCGACTGGTCGTACTCGCTGTATCTGTGGCACTGGCCGGTGCTCGTGCTGGCCCGCTCGGCGACCGGACGCGAACTCACCCCAGGGGAGACCTGGATCGCGCTGGTAGCCATCTTCGGACTGTCGGCGGCGACGTACTGGTGGGTGGAGTCGCCGTTCCGAGATGCGCGTCCCCGTGGGCCGGCACGCTCGCTCGCCCTCTACCCACTCGTGGTCGCCACCGTGACGACGGCCTGCGTCGGCGCCGCGTCGCTGGTCGCCTGGCAGGCGGGTGAACGCGGCGACGACCCGGCAGTGACTCTCGCCGACTACCCCCTCGCCACCACCGCTCCGGGCGCGGTCGCACCCAGCACGCCGCCAGTCGACCCCGCCGTGGCGCTCGTCGAGGCGTCCGCTCTCGCCGCCCAGGCCGGGCGGCCGATCCCCACCGATCTCACCCCGGATCTCCTCGACCTTCGCGACGACGTGGCGGAGGTTGGCGCGTGCGACTACACCGAGGACGTTCGCTCGCTGTGTCCCCGCGGCGCAGCCGACGGCGACCGCTCGCTGGTCGTCATCGGTGACTCCCACGCCCGCGCCTGGATCCCCGCCTTCGACGTGATCGGCGAGCAGGCGGGCTGGACAACGTACTACCTCGTCCGGCCGCAATGCACGGCGGCGCGGGTCCTCACCGGCCTGATCCCGGGTGGGCGTCCGGACGAGGCGTGTCTGGAGTTCCGAGACTGGTCGTTGAGCGCCATCAAGGAACTCGACCCCGACTTGATCGTGGTGTCGACGGCCCCGGCCATGAACGGTGTGTACGTCGACGGGGAGCGCAGTATCGACGAAACCGTCGTCGCGACCGCCATGAGCCAGGGGTACGCCGACCTGTTCGCGCGGCTAGCCAAACTAGCGCCTCGCACGGTGCTGATTCGCGACGTCCCGCGCTCCCTGGGCGACACCGGCGAGTGCCTGGGCAAGGTGCGCAACGACCTCAGCGACTGCATCCTCACCCTCGATCCCCGCTCCCGGGCGATGGCCGACGTATCCGTGGCTGCGGCCCAGCGGGCGGGGGTGCCGGTCATCGACCCCACCAAGTGGTTCTGCTGGCAAGACATCTGCCCACCGGTGATCGGATCGACGATCCCCTTGCGAGACCTTCAACACATCACCGTCACCTACAGCCGCTCGCTGGCCGAGCCGCTCGGACGAGCCCTCGACCTCTGGCCCGCGGAGTGAAGCTCTCCCTCCAGCTCGACTACACCGGGAGTCCTCGCGACCTGGCCGACGGGGTGGCGGAGTTGGAGCGGGCCGGGTTGGACGGGGTCTGGGTGGCCGAGCCCTACGGGTTCGACTCGCCCACCCTGCTCGGCTACCTCGCTGCCCGCACCGAGCGGGTCGAACTCGGAGCCGTGCTGCGCGGCCTGGCCAGCGCACCGCCGCGCTGACAGGTTGGCCCGACCGATCACTGTCACGCTTCCTCCGAGCCCTCGAACCAGGCTAACTTGCCCCGGCCCGATGACGCCACCGCACCGACTGTGCTTCAATGGATTGAATCTCACTCGGGGGTGCGCCCATGGTCCTTCCAATTCGGCTGTTCGCAGTGTCGCCATCTGGGCGACTGCTTCGTTTGAGCGTAGCCGCACTCGCAGCATCGGCGCTCTTGGTATCGGTCATTCCCCCCGCTCAGGCATCTCCTACGGGTGAAGACTACGCGTACGCGGGCTCAGGCTTCCAGTATGCAAAGTGGCAGGCGTCGCATGTGCCGGACCGACTGGAGCTCAAAGTTTCTCCAACCACGTCAATGTCGAAAAATCGCTGCATGGACGCAATGCTCGATTGGGAGACAACGTTCGCGCACTACGACTCCCGAGTAGTAAGGAGTTGCCTCCCCGGTCGATCCGAAGCGACCGACCCCGGAGGCGACGGGTGGTGGAGCGAACCGAATTCGTACTGGCTCAACATCTCGGACATGAAAAAGGGCCAAGGATATCTAATAGATGACCAATACGGTTCTGACGGGTTTCCCCCCCTGTCAGGAAGAGAAAGATTCGCGGGCACTACGACGGACAGCATATACGAGTCCGCGCCTCGGACGACGGTGGACTGCTGGGCAAGAACGCGGACGCGCTACGAACTTGGGCATGTCGATGTGACACCCAACGATGGTGGAAGCCCCACGGGGGCGGGCAATTGCTGATTGGCCCGAGCAGTATCTGTTGGATTTGCCTAGGGAGAATGAGATGCGACTGAAGTTGGCCATACCAGGCGTACTGACTGTTGCCGGTTTGGTTGGTGTTGGAATCGCAGGTTCCACAAATGCGGACCCTGTGCTGGCGAACGCCTCTGATGCACGCAACGTGCATTCGGCTGCCGATGCGGCGTACAGAAGTTTCGCCGGCTCGGAGGAGCAGCAGAACGCGGGCTACGTCCTGCGAGCGTGGGTCTTCAATCATTCAATGGATGAGTGCATGAGCGAGAATGGGTACCCCGATTGGGATTGGTCATTGTCACGCCAGTACGCGAGACCCACAGATCCGCTGGCAGCGAGTGAGTGGTTTGCGACGCCCAACAGGGCGTACAGGTCGGCTCTGCTCATGAGCCAACGCAAGCGACTGGTGGCCGAAGATGCGATGAACTCAACGGCGGACCCGGCACAGCAGTCAAGCATTCTGCAGTGCTCGCTCAGCACTCCCGATGCGCCAGAGCGCGTCGCTACGTTGGCCACTCAGCCGGCAACGGCTTCGAGGTTGATTGCGGAGTGGAACGACATGATTGCCGACGCGGGCAAAGAGGCGGGCGATATATCCTCATACTACGAGTGTATGGATTCGGCTTCGGTTCAAGCGCTCGATGATTTCGATTTACGTGCGCGCGATCTCGCGCGGGCTTTCACTCTGATCGAGCCATCCGCGACAAGTATTCCCGAGTCCGGCGATGACCCCCGAGCTCAAAGCCCGGAGTGGCTGGAATTCATCGATCTCGAAACTCAAGTAACCGACACCGATTGGGCATGCCGTAAAGAAGTCTACCTGGCCAACATAGCAACGTTGCCAAAGTTGATCAGTGACTTCGTGGCGGCAAACGAGGACGAGATTCGGGAAGCTCAAAGGGACTGGATGGTTATCGCACGCGAGGCTTCCATGGTGGGCTATGCCGGACAACCGGGTCCATTGGGTTCAGCGGGCGAAGGCAAGGAAAGCTCCTTTGGTGGAGGCAGCAAGTTTTGATCAGGTTGACATTGGGAGCGAATTGAGCCGGCCGGGAAGGCAACGACTTAGCTCTGTGAAGCGTGACGCACCTGCATGGATACATAAGCGGGCGAACCGTCCGAACCTCGCGCCGTCCCGATGTTCACGGCGTATCGGCCGTCTGGGCTAAGCATCCAGTACTTGTCTCGACGGTTCCACCCACGGCCTTCAAAGTAGGCGACGCCGGTTTCAGACTCTTGCCAGTCCTTGACGGAAACCCAGACCACGGTCAGCGGCTGCCCCGTGTCGCCGCATGAGTCACCTCTCGTGGCTTTGAAACGGGTACCCTCGAGAGTAACCTCGATAGTACGCTCCATCATCTCGATGCCGCGGTTCTGTTCTTCGCGGCACTGTCCGAGGCTGGTCGCGCCTGCGCATGCGCCCGTCGCGAGGGTTAGCGCAATCGTCAAGATAACGGCTCTCAAAACTGACCGCCGAAGCCCCGACTCGGCGTACATGAGCCCCAGAATTTGAGCGCGGCCAACCACTCGGTCGCGCCGCACGGATCGGCGACTCCCGAGCAGACCCGCCCTGGCTCGCGGCTCATGTGCATTGGTGACGATTATACGATGCACAGGGCCGGCCCGCCCACCTCGTGGCGCTCGATCCTGTGGGTGTAGCCGAGGTGCGCGACGTCGCGGCGTACGAGACCACAATCGCGGCACTCTACGACCGGCGTCAGTGCAGGCCGAGGTCTTGGCAGCGTTCGATGGTCTGGTCGTCGCAGATGTCGGCGGTGGAGTAGAGCCCGTCGCGCACCACGGTGTTGGTGAGGTTGGTCAGGTTGACCGCACGCGGTTCGAAAACGAACGACCGGACGCCTTCGAAATCGCTGGCGCCGCTCACCACCCCCCCGGTAATCACGGTGACCGCAATGTCGGCGGCCTGCTGGGCCTGAGCGGTGATCGGCTTGTAGACCGTCATCGACTGCTCTCCACGAACGATTCGGCGCAGCGCGCTGAGCTCGGCGTCCTGGCCGGTGATGAACGGCATCCGCGCGCTGGAGACTCCTCGTGCCGTGAGCAGATCGGCGATGCCTCCCGCCTGCTCGTCGCTCGCCGCGACGATGGCATCGAGCGTGTCCAGCGGGTATCGCTGCAGCTCCTCGCGCACCCATGCGCCCGCTTCCTCGCCGGACCAGGTCAACGGATCCAACTCCGCCAGAACCTTGATCTTGGTGGTGGCGAAGATGTCGCCGCGTGCCCGCTTGATCGCCACGGCGTTGGCATCGGTGCGCGGTCCGTTGACCACCAGGATCCGACCCCTGCCGCCCAGCGCATCCACGGTGGCCTCGGCCTGGAGGGTGCCGGTGCCACTGGCGTCGTAGGACACATAGAAGTCGGCGCCTGCCACGAACCGGTCGTAGGCGACCACCGGAACCGCGCCTGCCGAGACGACCAGAGCCTCCGCCTGTTCGCTGTCGACGGGGTTGAGGACGATCACGTCGGCGCCGTCGTCGAGGACCTCCTCGAACTGTTCGGCCTGGGTTGCGACGTCGCCTTGCGCGTTGAGCACGACGTACTCGCAGCCGCGGCAGATCCTCTTGATGTGCTTGCGGAAGGCCGGCTCGTCGGCGGCGGTCCAGCGGTCGGCCTGATCACTGGCCAACAGCAACGCGATCGTCGTGGGTCGCTCCGGTTGCTGGCAGCCGGTCAGGGCCGCACTCGCCAGCACACCGGCCACGAGGAAGATCAGGGCGCGCCGCACGGCTATTCCCACTCGATGGTGCCGGGGGGCTTCGACGTCACGTCGAGGGTGACGCGGTTGACCTCCGGGACTTCGTTGGTGATCCGGGTCGAGATGCGCTCGAGCACGTCGTAGGGAAGTCGGGCCCAGTCGGCGGTCATGGCGTCCTCAGAGGTCACCGGACGGATCACCACGGGGTGACCGTAGGTCCGGCCATCCCCTTGCACGCCGACGGACCGGACGTCGGCCAGCAAGACGACGGGCATCTGCCAGATGTCGCGATCGAGGCCGGCGCGGGTGAGCTCCTGCCGGGCGATCGCGTCGGCTTCGCGCAAGATCTCCAGCCGGTCGGCGGTGACTTCGCCGATGATCCGGATCCCCAGGCCCGGCCCCGGGAAGGGTTGCCGCCAGACGATCTCGGGGGGGAGCCCCAACTGTTCGCCGACGAGGCGTACCTCGTCCTTGAACAGGGTGCGCAGCGGCTCGACCAACTCGAACTCGAGATCCTCGGGCAGGCCACCGACGTTGTGGTGCGACTTGATGTTGGACGTGCCGGCTCCGCCGCCAGACTCGACCACATCGGGGTAGAGCGTTCCCTGAACCAAGAAGGCGACCTTCTCGCCGGCTTCGACGGCCGGGCCGAGAACGGCGGTCTCGGCAGCCTCGAAGACCCGGATGAACTCGCGACCGATGATCTTGCGCTTCTCCTCGGGGTCGCTCACCCCTGAGAGCGCATCGAGGAATCGTTGCTGGGCGTTCTCGACATGCAGGGAGACGCCCGTGGCGGCCACGAAGTCGCGCTCCACCTGCTCAGGCTCCCCCTTGCGGAGCAGACCGTGATCGACGAACACGCACGTCAGCCGGTCGCCGATCGCACGCTGCACGATCGCGGCGGCCACTGCTGAGTCCACACCGCCGGAGAGGCCACAGATCGCCCGGCCGTGGTCGCCGATCTGGGCACGCACCCGCGCGACCTGCTCCTCGGCGATGTTGGCCATCGTCCAGGTCTGCCGGCACCCGGCGATGTCGTGCAGGAAGTGTTCGAGGACCTGTTGGCCGTGCTCGGTGTGGAGCACTTCGGGGTGCCACTGGACTCCGGCCATCCGGTTCTGGAGGTGCTCGAAGGCGGCGACGGGTGTCGCGGCGGTGGCCGCGAGTACCACGAAGTCGTCGGGGGCCGCCACGACCGAGTCGCCATGGGACATCCACACGTTGTGCCGGGCCGGAACACCGCTCAGCAACACGCCCGGCGCGGAGACCTCGACCGGCGTACGCCCGTATTCGCGGGCTCCGGTCGCGGCCACCTCGCCGCCGAGGCCGCGCGCCATCAACTGGAAGCCGTAGCACATCCCGAACAGCGGCACACCGGCAGCGAAGATCGCGTCGTCGATGACCGGCGCACCTGCTTCATAGACCGACGACGGACCCCCGGACAGGATGATCGCCGCGGGGCGACGAGCGACCATCTCCGCGACCGACATGGTGTGGGGAACGATCTCGGAGTAGACCCGGGCCTCGCGCACCCGTCGGGCGATGAGCTGGGCGTACTGCGCGCCGAAGTCGACGACCAGCACGAGATCGTGCTGGTCGGTCGGTGTCGAACTGGCCGGTTCGGCGCTCACTTCGGCTCCTCATGGCTAGTGCTCGGCGAAACGCCGATTCTATGCGCCCGACTCGTCGGCCGGGCACCGACCCACCGCCGTCGGTTAG
>JAKFXV010000072.1 GCA_021731205.1 Nocardioides sp.
CGTGTGGACCTTGCAATGACCGAGACGGGCTCCGGAATGCGATTCGCTTGGGTCGAAGCAAAGCTCAAGTACGCGACTGACGCAGTGGAAGCACCGGAGGTCTTCATCAACGGCGGCAACTCGATCGCCAAGGATGCGAGCAAACTCCTCGCTCGCCCCATAGCCACGCCGAAGTTCCTGCTGACCTGGGTCCCATACGTGAGCCACTCTGCCTTTAGGTTGCGCTACGGCGCCGGCCACGATCAGCGAGACGACGGGTGGCGAGCACGCCTTGACATCGATCAGTGTCGGAACGCCTGCGCTGCACTGCTCCGTCAGCTTGGCGATGCGCAACGAGTCGGAGTTCATTCGGGAAAGGGGCACTTCGGCGCGATCACCCTCGACGCCTGGTGGACCACTCTGCTACCGACAGAGGAATCCAGCAGCCGACACTGACGACTCACCGGGGACGCGTCTTTCCGGCTCCTCCGACTCGTCTTGTCTGGAATTGCTCGCGCTCACCCGTTGCCTGTCGGCACTGGACTCGGCTGCCAGGCCCTAGCGATGTCCGCCATTCGCTTCCTGGCCTCACGAACACGCGCTCGTGACTCGCCAACCTTGTCTAGATTGAGCGGCGGACGCAGTTGGCGCACTACCGCGGTCTCGACATCGTCGAGCGTAAGATCCCCGGCCTTGACCCAGGTTGCCAACAACAGTCGCTGCTCCATCCAGTTGCTCAAGCGCGTGTCACTGGCGGAATCGAGGCCGAAGTTGGCGCTGCCGTCGGGCTTGGCCGGATTGCGGGGCACCGCGACGAGGTCAAGCTGTTGTGTGAGCAACGCGGCGAGGCTGCGCCGGACAGTGGAGGAGCCGGTCTTGCCTGTCGCGAAATGTGTACCGACATCGCGCCCGTTGAGACTCATTTCCGCCTTGCCGACGTACAGAGGCTGATCGTCGAAGGCAGAAGTCAGCCCAAGATCCGACCAGGCTTGTCCGTCTCCGTAGAACGCGTACAGCCCCGGCGCCTTCGGGACGAGGTTGACCGCCTCGATCCGAGGGTGACGTAGGCCGGCCAACGCGCGCAGCGCTGCGTTGACGACGAGGGCGTCATTGGTCATGTCTCGTCCTCGCCGTCGCCGCCAGTGATGGGCGAGGAATCTCCCGACGCGATCGGCGGCAATCGGCGCCGGACGCCCGCCCGGGTCCACACGGGTCACCGCGCGACAAAGTAGGACCCGTCCTTCTCGAACAGGTGGGGGTAGTGGTTGGCACGCGCATGAATCTGCTGGGACTCAGGCACTCGCCCGTCACGCATGCGATACAACCCCTGCCGTTCAATCTCGACGATGATCTCGCTTGCCCGCAACCGACGATTCGGAGATTCGAGGACAACCTTATGCATGGCGTCGTGCAGCGTCATGTAGCCACCTGAGTGAGCTTCGACCGCGGCGGGCGGTAGGCTCCCGCCCACACCCGCAGCGCCTAACCCTGGGACCCTGCTCAGGATTCCCTCCAGCATGCCCACCTCTCGCTCGGCCGCTCCTAGTTCCGCTTGTGCCGCCTCACGCCTTCGGTGAGCCTCGATCAGGGCCGCGTCCAAATCGCTTCGATACAGTTCCCGGACCTCGTCCAGCGCATCTGTGTAAGACATTCGCACTCGCTCCTCGTATGTGACTGTTCTTTCAAACATCACACAATGTGACACTGACGTCCGAGTCTGTCAAGAGTGACTTGAGCGGGGACGTCCGAGCCGCCGAGCCGCGATCCATCTGCTGCCGCGTTCGCCATCACGGCCGACAATTCACCCCATCGGGGTCGCAGCCCCACCCGGTCCAAGCCGTGGTGACAACGGCTTGTCGCTGTTGTCGCACAGTGCGCGCGGACAACGCACTGGCCCCGTACTCGGCGACGTCCAGCCGCTCTGTCGGAGGAGAGCCGCTTGCGGTGGGGTTGGCCTGGGCTCGTAGTACGGGCGACTAGCCAGGCGGAACGACCGGCAGTCACACCGTTTCGGAAACCCAGTGAATCGCCATCAACTTAACGCTGCACAGAAGCACAAGGTGAGGGGAACGCACACAAGTGCAGCCATGAGGGGTGACCAACGAAGCGCCCGCCAGAGGCCCTCGCTAATCTGTGGTTCCTTTTGCCTTCTACGCCACAGGATGTGGATTGCTGTGCTGTGCGCAGCCGCAGGTCTTGGTCTCAGGCGGACCATCAACCCCGGCTCTGGCAAGAGCGAGGCGATGATCTTAAAGGGGCGGCTTAACGCCCACTCTTGTCGGTCGCGAGTGCGATGATCCGAGTGTGGCGACATACGAAGAGTTGAAGTGGGCGCTGAAGTACGACGGTTACGAGCGGTTCTCGCAAGACATGAGCGCGTACTACGAGCTCCTGCGGCCCGCCATGTCCACGTATGAGGCGACCGGGCGGATCCCGGAATGGTGTGGTGTCGATCTTCTCCGTGCGTGGGCGTTCTACCGCCAGAGAGAGCACCACAATCTCGGACACGAGCCGATGGCGCGCGACTGGGATGACGTCTTGGATGCAATCCGCAGACATCCGGCGGCTAAGAAGCGCGACCTTCCGCCCGATCGTTCCCCGAACTTTTCCGGCGAGTGGGCCGCGCAACTTCGCTCCACGCTCGATGCGCCTTATTGGTCGGAACTCATGGAATTCATTGACATTGAGCGTCATTTTCAGGACGTCTTCCCAACGCCCGATCGGACCTTCAAGGCCTTCGACCTAACGCCGTACGAGAGGATCCGTGTCGTCATCCTGGGCCAGGACCCGTACCCGACTCCGGGTGACGCCGACGGACTGGCCTTCTCGGTCTCGAACCCTGACTCGAGGACTCCCGACACTTTGAAGAACATCTTCAAGGAACTCGCGTCGGATGTCGGCGTTCCTGCTCCCCCTAGCAACAGCCTTGAGGGCTGGGCCCATCAGGGCGTGTTGCTCCTCAACACCGCGTTGACTCTGCGTGCCGGCTCAACCGAAGACCACAAGGTGCATCGTCGATGGCGCTGGCACCGCCAAGGATGGCCCACCTTCACCGACGCGGTGATCTCCGCGGTCGCAGAGAAGGACGAGCGGGTCGTCTTCATCCTCTGGGGCAATGACGCCCGTCGGAAGGCGGTGCTGATCGACCAAACGCGGCACGACATCATCGAGCAAGTTCATCCGTCGCCGCTTTCCGCATACAAGGGCTTCTTCGGGAGTAGGCCGTTCACCCAGGCCAACGACATGCTGCGCCAGGCAGGCCGCGACACGATCGACTGGGCTCGCACATCCTAGAAGGCGCCACCGGGCTGACCGCCCGGGACCGCGCACCGCGACGGTGCGACCATCCGCCGCATAAGCCGCTACCCAATTGGCGTAAGCGGCCAGTTGTCGATGACCCTCCAAACCGGCCGGCCCCGTGGCTGAACACGTAGTCAAGCGTTAAGACCACCGGGAGCTTGCGCTAAGCGAAATGTCGATCCGGCCGAGACGTGGACGCCGCGTCGCCGGATGATCGCGAGAGCCAGCCTTGTATGCAGCGGCCACAGCCTTTCGCTGATGACTAGGTCTGGTGCGCTGTTCGGGAACTGTTTGCAAGCTCGGAGCCAAGTTTCCGGCTCCCCTTTGTCGTCAAGAGGCGGTTGAGAGCTCATGATCGTTGGCGGTCTTCCGGTGACGCGAGGTCGGTTGTAGCGTCGATGTCGCGGGTCCGGGAAGTGGCTGATCCGAAGTGTCGATGAGCGGGTGAGAGTCGGCCGCGCTGGATTCTTGAGACGCCCCGCAGTGCCCTCCCGGACTCGCACCAACGGGCCGGTTCGCCGCCGCTGCCGCGGCGTCGTCGATCAGCTGGCGGTAGATCGCGTCGGAGATCCTGCGCTTCAGGCAGCGGATGGCCTCCTTGTGCTTCTTGCCGGCGGCTCGCTTGGTTCGGTAGTAGTCGCGGCCTTCGGTGTCGAGGCGGACCTGGGTGAGCGCGGCGATGTGGATCATGTGGTTGAGGCGACGGTTGCCGGCTCGGGAGAGCCGGTGACGGTTCTGCTCACCGGACGAGGCGTCCAGGGGTGCGGTGCCGGTCCAGGAGGCGAACCGGTTCCGGTCGGCGAACCGTGCGATGTCGCCGACGTCTGCCAGGATCCGGGCTGCCACCACAGGTCCGACCCCGGTGATGTCCATCAGTCGTGACTGACGTGCCAGGACCATGTCTTTGAGCTCGGTGGTCGACTTCTTGATCTTGGCCTCGACCGCGATGAGCTCAGCCAACTCTTCCGCGGCGATGCGGCGTCGGGTCGCGCCTGCGATGTCACGGGGCCGTACGGAGGCGAGCATCTTCCTAGCCTGTAGGGCGGTGATGTCGCGCTTGGCCTGGCCGGGAAGGAGCTCGGCGAGCAGCGCCTGCAGCCGGCACACGGTCTGGACCCGACGACGCGTGAGCGCCTCACGCCGGTCGGTCAGCATCCTCATTGCTTCGAGCTCGCCGTCGACCTTGAGGACCCGCAGGGTGCTGGTGCGGACGGCGACGATCGCGATGGAGTGGGCATCGCGGGCGTCGGTCTTGCGGTTGTGGCCGGTGTCGAAGAGCCGAACCCGAGCGGCGAGCTTGGCGGGCACATCGACGACGTGTTCGCCGTCCTCGAGCAGTCGCTGAGCGAGCGGACGTCCCACACCGTTGGCGCCCTCCACCGCCCAAACCCGCTCCGGCCAAGATGCGGCGTAGCCACGCATCGCTGCGTAGCCGGCCCGTTCCGTGACGAATCGTCCAGTGCCCAACAGTTGCTCGTCACGGTCGACGACTTCGATAGTTGCGGACAGTTTGTGGGGATCGACCCCGATGATTACCTGGTTCATGTTTTGCTCCCGCCTGTGCTCGTTCCGATAGGGACGGCGAGGCGGGCATTGCTACTACGAGCTGGGCAGTCCCCTTTTGGGCCACGCCTCGTCACGGCGCCCGGCGGGTCGCATACCGGAAGAGAGCCACACCCGCGAACGGCTGGGCAGCCCAAAAGAGAGCAAACCCGCCGAGCACCTGGACCGAGTCTGGCCAGACACCGATCCTGACGGAATCCTCTAGTAGCAGCCCAAAAGAGAGCAAACCCGCCGAGCACCTGGACCGAGTCTGGCCAGACACCGATCCTGACGGAATCCTCTAGTAGCCCAATAAGGCGAAGAACGATAAGTCGGGGCTTCCTGCGAGACCCGTCGACTCTGGGGCCAGCGAGCGCAAACGTTCGCTGCGGGGGCGCTTCCGCTGTGTCGGCACGTCTAGAAGCACGCGGGATCGCTACCTCTGTCGGTGCTCACCTCTAGCCTGCAATCAGGTCTTGAGTTCCAGCGCGAAGCCCCGGCTCGTTGGACGGCAACCCGCCTCGTCGCGGGTGCTCCGGGTGACGACCTGCCGGCGCGAACCGTCGCCGGAACGACGGGCCTGCGGGCCCTTCCCTGAGGAGGCGTCATGCCCACCATCTTCACCACAAAGATCAAGCCGGCCCACACGATCGGCCAGGAGGTCGAGATCTGGCTCGATGAGTCAACCGCAACCGAGCCCGCACATCCGCTGATCTGGACCGGCGATCGCGGAGAAGCCGCGGTACACGGCGTTGAGCGGCTCTCGATGCTGATCTCGTCCATCCCTGCGCCAGCCAAGCTGGTCGACGGGTACCGGTACTTCTTTGGAATGGCCAAGTGGTCTGACCACCACCAACGGCCCTGGTGGGGCCAGACCATGCGCTTGCAGGAAGGCTGGATCGTCGAGGTCTCCACGGGCTCGCACGACAGTTGGCCGCTGCGGGTATTTCGCGGACCCCCTGGCGCGACGTACCCCTCGCACACGGTGGGTGACTCTCCTGACCCCAGCGAGCTGTGGGGCCCGCTCGAGGCCGCCGAAATCATCTGGGCATGGCAGAACGACGGTGTGCCGGACTGGTGCCAGACCACGCTCGACTACCTCAACGTCGACCAACGCCGGCAGTACGGCCTGTGAGTCTGCGCAATCGGCAGACAGCGGACCCGACCAGCCACCAACATCGTCATCACAGCACGGGAGGAAAACCATGACTGACTTCACCTTGGAAGACGCGCGCGCCATCGCCCGCGAAGCCCACGCAGGACAAGTCGACAGGCTCGGCATCGACTACATGGAACACGTCGAAGCCGTTGCCGGCGCTCTGGCCGACTTCGATCTCGACGTCCAGATCGCCGGGATGCTCCACGACGTCGTCGAGGACTCTGACCTCACCATCGACGACCTGCGAGCTCGAGGTGTCAGCGAGCGTTCGCTTGCGGCAGTCGCACTCGTCTCCAACAACCTGGGTTCTGGTGACTGACTCGTGGGTTCGCAGCCACTAGCTGGCCCGTGCGTTGGTCCCGGCCAAGGTCGCGATGGCTTCCCCGATGTCTCGGACCTGGGTCTCGATCACTTCAACAGCGGCCCTGAGATCCACGGCGTGCACATGAAGCCGCAGTCCGGTTCCGATCACGGTGAAACTGTACGAGGCGCGGTTGTCGCCCGCGTAGATGAGGTGACCTTCTACGAGACCCAGACGAGCGCAGTAGGTCACGAGCTGGTAGGCGTCGGCGTTCGGGATCTTGCCGTTCTCGTCGAGTAACTTGTACTTGGTGTCGGCGACGGCCGCGACGCCCCCACTGCGCTCCAGCACGAGGTCTGGCTTGATTGACAACCGCGCAACCATTCATGGCGGAGTCTTCAAGCTTGGGCAGCAGGTACTCGTCCACGAATGCGTCAGGTTCGGCCCCGGCGTCTGATTCTTGACCGTGGGCCAGGGCGTCCAAGCGCCGCAGGAAGAGTCCGCCCTGCTCGCTGGGCGAGCGTGGAGTGTTCCATGGAGGCGGATCGCCTCCGACGATCAATGTCGTCATCAGTCGTTGCAGGTACTCCTCGCGACCCAACTTCAGACGGCGCCACAACTCCTCGGGACTTTCCCACATGAGTGCAGCGTAGATCGCCCCTCTGACGGCATCGGGGGCAGTCGAGCAGCCATCGTGAGCACCTCGAGTCAGAAGACTCTGGCTATGCGTGCTACCCGAGTTGCGTCTTACCGCCGTCCCCGCCTCGGCCCATTGACGCCTTGTCGTTCCGCATGGGTCCTCGTCCTGTGACGAAATTCCGGACGAGTCGCCCGGGCCCTCGGAGAGTCGGACGACTGCTGAGCGGGCTCGCTCCCGCCACGTGTTCGGCTCGGGGACGCGCCGCCTCATGAACGGAAGGGACCCAGTAGTTCGGGTCCGCGGCCTGTGACCGCGCCTCAGGAACCCGAGCGGAGTTCACTCGCCGACATCAGGCTTCCAGTCCTCGAACTCGGGGTTGTCGCTGGCGATCATCCACGTAACCTCGAAAGCATCGTCACTGGCTTCGCCAGAGTCGTAGTCGAAGCCGCCGGCGTACGACGCGACATAACCAGCCTTTTCCATCTTTGGAATGTCCCTGAGGAAGTAGTCGTCCCCGTACTCCTCGACGAAGTCCTCCTGGGTGGAAAAGGCCTCGGCCTCGGCAATCTCCTTGTTCGTAACGACCTCGGCGAGGAATTTCGCCGTGCCCTCCTTGTGTGCGAGGTCGGTGATGATGAGCTTCACCTGGTTCTTGTACGCCGTGGTCGTGTCGAGCCTTGCGACATACACCCAGATTTGTTTGAGCTCGGCCGGGCCAATGTTCTCGTCGGCAACGACGACCTCGTAGGCGGGTCCCGCGTAGACGTACTCGGGCGAGGCGGTCTTGGTCTCTTCCGGCGTCTCCGACGGCGTTGGTGTCTCGGATGGCGCCTGGGGCGCAGCGGTTGTCTTCTGCGGTTCTCCCGCCGACGGCGCGGTTCCGTCGCCGCCAGCCAGTTGGCTGATGGCGATCGCGATGACGACCAGCACAGCGATCACGCCGCCAACCGTCGCAAGGACTCGGCGCTGGGTCGCTGGCGCCAGGCGGCGGAAGGCCGCGTAACCGTGCGACGCCAGGCTTTGAATGTGCGAGACGAACGTCTTGGGCTTCGCCTTTCGGAAAGCCAGTTCGGTCCGTAGCGTGCCCTGGTTCTGAGAGATCAACTCCCAACCGAGTTTCTGCAACTCCGCGATCTTGCTTGCCTCACGACCGCGAATCACCTTGACCGTTTGATGCATGTACTCCACGGGCTCATCGCCAGGCTCGTTGCTGGATGAGGTGGGGTGATCAGTCCGAGACACGCGGCGAGGCTAGCAGCGGCGACGCATCGTGGCAGGGAAACAGGACTACTGCCGATTCGGTCTTGAACCCGACCTGCCCCATTCCGCCGCGATCTTGCCGGACGGGGGCGGCTGCTCAACCCAGACCCATTAGAAGCCGATGAACGGAGTATGGCTCCAACTGCGGCCGCAGCCGGTAGTGCTCGGGATCCCGGAGATCAACAGCCTCGCCGATTCCAGATCCGATCCCATGTGCTCATCGAACGTCCGCTCGGCGCCGTTTGGGCAGAGTTCGCTCAGATAGACCACCCGGCGTGGAGCGACCATCCCGAGGGAAAGGGGCCGACTCGACGCGTAGGCCCTCTAACCGGACTCGCCGTGGGCGCCGGGTCGATGGGACTGCTACCTGCTGGAAACGGAACCGGCGTTCGAGGCGTCGTCTACTCAGAGGTGAAGGAAGTCGTTCCGAACCATTCGGCCACGACTGAGACCGTGGTCACCGGCTCCTTCGAGCTCAAGGAGACCATCCAATTCCTCCAGCACCCGGCTGGTGGAGTCTTGGTGGAGTGTTCGTCCTGGGTCGACACCGTGCCACTGACCGAGTCGAGCGCTGACCGGCTTCGCTACAACCTGCAACGCCTTCAAATCGGTTACCTCACACGGGCCCGTGACTGGCAGCCAAGTTCCGGCTACCGCCCAAACGTCATCCATCCGACAACCGAGGACCTCTCGAACGTCGGCTAGCACCTCGCGGCAGAGTGAGCCCGGCAAGAGTGCGAATCCGCCGCGACCGAACGCCTGCCTTGTGTGTGTCATACCGCCGCCAGCGGACGCTGGCGACAACTGCGAGAGGGACGGATAGAAGGTGAGGCGCATCGGCGTTCACATCCCAGATCTTCTTCCCTACTCGTCGATGAGTATCCGGCGCACCGAGGCCTACGTGCGCCGAGTTACGACCCGCAAGTTCGACGGGCCTGCTCGTTTCGATGGGCGCAGAAGCGGGTCTCCAAGTCCGAGGTCTCGAGGGTCTGCGCGGAGCTCGGCGCCGAGCGGTATGCCCGCGTCACCCGACCAGTGCCCCTTTCCAAAACTCCCGCGATCGGCTCCGTGTATTGTGTCCTTCACAACTCAATACCAGTGAAGTGCCAGGCCCCCACATCCTGCTTACCCGATAGCGACCCGCCTTTGCGGTAGTCGGTCAGGGATGCGGTGGAAACCGGCGCTCACTCCTAGCGAATGCGCTAGACCGCAAGACGGAAACGGTGGAGCACGGCCTGGAGGCCGGTGGAAGCCCGTGGCGCGGTGGTGGGTAGCACCCAGCATGTCTACCCGGTGAAGAAGCCGGGATGCCTTGCAGCCGCGAACTACCTCTTGAACCCACTACCTGGGTCAGGGTCAGTTTCCGCTGCCATGCGCGTCTGATCCCACCCAAGATCGGAAACGCAACATGACCAACTCTCCTCAAGATCTCGCCGCCTCGCCCGGCAAGGTCGGAACCCTCGACGGAAAGCTGCTGGTGGGCTCCTCCAGAGCAGCTGAAATCCTCGACGTGTCCGAAACCACCATCCGTAATTGGATTCGCGATGGCGTGCTCCCGGGAATCCAACCACACGGTCGTGGCACTCGATTGCTCATACCGGTTGCCGCCCTCAATGACTTCGCCGGTGGCGTTACGTTCCACTCATCAACTTCGACCGGTCCGGTCCAATGAGTGGCCCGATCGCGAAGGTTGGGGGTGCCGAGATGGACCGCAGCAACGAACTGGAGTGGGTGGGGGTCTGGACCTCGCCAAGTGGCCTTCCGTGGTTCCGCTACATCTTGGCGAGAACCGGCGAACCGGTAGTTGAGGAGTGGATTCCAGGAACAGACTCATTTCGTGCCGGACTGGAACCGTATTGGTTGCCTCAGGACGAACAAATTGCTGGGTACGAGTCTCCATGTATCCGCG
>JAKFXV010000205.1 GCA_021731205.1 Nocardioides sp.
ACAGTGTTTCCGCAGGTCAGAGCATTGAAGGGGCCCTCGTGGCTGTTCGCCGCGAGGGCCCTCGGCTCTATGGCACACAGAATTGGCACACAGACGTCCGAAGTCTGGATGGGTAAGCGCCCAGGACGGCACCCTGTTGCATGGCCTAATCCACGCTCGTTCGACTCGCACAGGGGAACCACGGTGCGCCTGAGGTGGCCGACGCGTGGCGCACCGCAGGACGGTGCTGGCCGGAGTGTCGAGGATCGTCATGATGTGCTGCACAAAGTTGAGTTGCTTGTTGGAGGTCGTGACGACGAAGTCCTGTCGCTCGACGGGCACGCTGGATGACGTACCGAAGGGCGGTTAGACAGCACTACCGACCAGCGGCTGCCCGGGTCGGCGATCAGCGCGTCGCGGATCTCGATCAGCGAGTCGCCGTCCGGAGTACCGGTGCCGCACGCCGGGTCGACGACATGATCGGCTGGCTTCGGGTCGACGACGTCGACGATGCCCCGGATCAGATCCCGCGGGGTGAAGTACTGCCCGGCACCCGAGCCCTTGTCGGAGGCACCCTTGGAGAGCAGTTCCTCGTAGGCATCGCCCTTGAGAGTTGGCGCAGGAACAGCTCGTACCCTCAGTCGAGGCGCCAGAGCATCGCGACGCGATGCGTAGGTTTGGGTCGCGAACCGGCGTGTTCATGCACACCCTGGACGTGACAGAACTGAGCCTAATGATCCCTCCACGGCTGCTCGTCATGCAGACGGGCCAAGGCATCCTGATGGACACCGTAGTCAAGCGCCAGTTGCGGCATTTGGAGGTGTGAGAGTGGGTTGCTGTAGTCAACGTTCTCGGTAGCGAGTGCTTCAAACGCGTACGGCAGGACGTCCGCGACCTCGCGCCAGTGGGCCACCGCCAATAGGACACCGAGTACCCGAGCCCGATGCCTGTCATTGATGTAGCCCTCTGCAGGTCGCCACTCTCCTACGAGATGACTGCTGGAGGTGATCGAGAACGAACCCCAAGTCACGATCCCGCCAATTGCAGGGAGGGTCTCCGCAATAAGTTCGACCCCGCCTGGGTTCACCTTCTTGTTAAAGCCGTCGGCGCCCTTCTTGGCCGCCTTGCGTGCGGTCTTCAGCCATCCGTCGACGGCTGTCCTCCCCTGCGGATGAAGACCCCTTGCCTCGTCGATGACGAAGGTGATCGGTGCCAGCATCGCAATCACATCGGGATCCATCATCTCGTGATGCTGCTGGTTCACGTACCCGCAGCCGTCGTAGTCAACGATGCACAATGCCTGGCCGACCGGCATCGGCTCTTTCGACTTCTTCCTGAATAACCCCATCGAGCCCTCCATTCCCTCAGAGACCGTAGCGTCTGGACGTGTCGTACATACAGTGTTGGTGCTTAGCGGCTGTGTCTCTGCCCCGATCGGACGGGATAGTCCCTTGCCTCAACGGAACATGAGATCCGCACACTCGCGGATCCCAATTGACTTCCGAGTCATGACCCCACGGGCATGGTTCGATAGAACTTGTTGGCCTTGCGAGCCACGCGACGCGTGGTCAGATCCGAAACTACGACGCCCGCAGGGATGTTGATGATCGGCAGACCCCGGACCAGCGCTGCGCGGCTGAACTTGATGCCGACAAGTCGGAACATTGCTTTGAGCGCTTGAAGAGTATTGCCCTTCAGGTACTTCTCGAGGACGCGTTTGCCAACCCGCGCGCCGGCTGCCCCGACCACCGGAGCACCACCCTGCCCTGCGACCAGGTCGATCCCGGCGAGAGCGAGGATCTCCTTGGCCCGTACGGGATCGGTGACGTCGTGGCCGTACGCCGCGGCGATGTGCAGGACCAGCCTCAACTGGATCCAGGCAAGAGCCACCAGGTCAGCGAGGATCGCGGTGGCCCCGGCGGCCAAGGCTGCTCCCGGTCCGGCCGCAAGGGCCGGCAGTTCAGCGGCAGCAATGACAGCGCCACCACCGGCTCCCTGGCCCCTTGCCAACATCAGGTGGCTCTTGATCAATTTCTCGACGTAATCCTCCACGTCGAAGTCGGCGTCCTTGCGGTGTGCCGCCACCTTCTCCGCAATATCGCGGCCTTGAGTGTTGACGACGTGTTCGACCAACACCTTGGGCGCGCTCGAACCGGCCCGGAGCAGATCCTTGACCGGGAACTTCGGCCTCTCGATCTCACTCATCGCCTGTGCTCACAGTCGAACAACCGACACTGCCATGGACGGCTACCTGTTGCCTTGGTCGGCCCGGATCGCCAGCGCAGGCAGGGTGTCAACGATCTGCATGGTTTGCAGGCTCACGGTCACGATCCGGGCGAGCAAGTCGATGATGTATCGCGCGTCGCCGACCTCGCGGCTCCAGTCATTCGGGTCGTTGATGATCCCGGAAGCTGTGTCGGTCTTCACCTGGTAGCGGTCGATGATCCACTCGATCGCCGACCGCGAGCCGAGCATGTAGCGGTACGCGTCCTCGGGGATCCCGCGCAGGGTGATCTTGGAGTTATAAACGATCGAACTCTTGTCGGCGACGAGCTTGCCTTCCTCACGGACCTTCGTGAACACCATCTTCTGCACAGCGAAGAAGTCGTACGGGTCGCCGACCGGCGCCTTATCCAGGCCATCGAGTGGGAACGGGTCTATCGATTCGTAGCCAAGGTGGATCTCGGACAGGTCGCGTCCGGCGGAAACGAACGGCCAAGGGTCCTCGACCAGCGGGATGCGCGGCAGCATTTTCTTCAGATCGGCCGCGTAGGTCTCGCGGTACTCAGGCGAGTGCAACAGTCCGTAAACGTAGAAGAAGATGTCGTCCTTGGTGAATTTCGGGCCGTACGCTGCGACGAACCGCTTCAGTGCCTCATCGGTGATGTTGTCGACCTTCCGGCATCCGTCTACGACCTCCTGCCCGCCAGCAAACAGGTCCAACGTCCCTTCATCGTCCGCGGACGCGAAGGTCCAGCGTGGAAGCACGCGCGTTGTAGAGCCGAACAGGTCAAGGCAAGGGGTCACATCCGTGACCAGGCACGCACTCGTGACACCCGGCTTCGGCGTCGTCACGCAAAGCGTCAGGTTGCGCGTCGCCGGAGCGGGGAACGCCTGTCGCGTGCGGTACTGAACCTCATTCAAAGCCGGGTCGTAGTACAGCGCCTGTCGCATGAATGGTCGATACGCAGAGTGCCGGACACGTGAGTGTTCGGCGGAATGGAGAAGCCGGCCCTTGTCGTGACGGGACTTCAGCGAGCGTGACCAGCTGATCAGTGCTCCGTCGGTGGTCGCCTCCAGGCCAATCGACTCGTTGAAGGTCTTCGTCAACAGCGCAACATGCTGCAGCACTGCCTCCGACGACGAGCTGTAGACCCAAGCGTCGCGGTTAGTGACAACCCCGTTTGTAGACAAGTTAAAGATGCCGGGACCTTCAGTGTCTCCAATGCGCGCGAAGCTCCCAAAATCACCTCGGCGCTGGTTAAGCCAATCTCCAAAGGCGTTCGGCGTGATATCCGCGGCGGCCAGACCAAAGATCGACTTCGCAGCCGATGCCCTTTCCAACTTCTGCTCGGCGGTGAGGTAATCGCCCACGTCGGTGTAGTGGATCGTCGATAGGCCAGTCTTGGCCGAGTTCTTGACCAGGACGGTGATAGCCACCGTGGCGCGGCTTCCGCCTCCGAAGACCTTTCCACCCTCCTTGCGAGACTGCTCGCCAGCGGTTCGCTGATTGCCCCGGAGGTTGAAGATGTAGATGTCACTGAACCCGTCAGCCAGTGTCAAGCGCAGCCCATCGGCGCTGTTGGAGTCCAGGAACCCGCCGTTCGTGACGAAGGCAACGACACCGCGGTCCTTGATTCGCAATGTTCCCCACTTGATGGCGCGGATGTACGAGTCGTACAGCGAGCGCACGGATGCAGAAGTAGACCTCTCGGCGTAAGTCGTGCGAATAGCCGCGTCCAGAGCCGGATAGACCTCGTTGGCGTTGTCGTCATTCGCCGAGTCCTGACCTGCAGAATAGGGCGGGTTGCCTACGATGACGGTGATCGGCAGCTTCTTGAGGCGCTCAAGGCGATCGTTGTTTTCTGGGAAGACCTTGAGGTCGGGGCGGTCATCATCCTCCCAGGACTGGAACGTGTCCGTGAGGATTAGCCCAGGGAAGGACTCGTAGGGGATCTCGGCAGGCTCGATCTCCGATACCTCAGTCTGGCGCCGAAGACCGAGGTAGGTGGTTTCGATGTTTACCGCAGCGATGTAGTACGCAAGCAGCAGGATCTCGTTGGCGTGTAGTTCCTCGGCGTACTTGCGTACGAGGTCGTGCGGTTTGATCAGGCCGGATTCGAGCAACCGGACCATGAAGGTGCCAGTGCCGGTAAATCCATCGAGGATGTGGACGCCTTCATCGCTGAGGCTCTGGCCGAACTCCTTGCGAAGCACCTCGTCCGCGGAGTTGAGGATGAAGTCGACGATCTCAACAGGGGTGTAGACGATACCGAGCTTGTCCACGGTCTTCTTGAAGGCGGTCGCGAAGAAGGTGTCGTAGAGCCGGACGATCAGTTTCTGCCGCCCTTCTGCGTCCTTGACGTCAGCGACCTTGCGGCGAACGGAGTCGTAGAACTTGTGCAGCGACTCGTTTTCGGACTCGAGGTCGTGCTGGTCGAGGGCAACGAGCATCCGCTCCATGGTCTGGGCGACTGGGTTGTTGTTGAGGAACTCGTCGCCGGCGAAGAGCGCGTTGAAGACCGGGCGTGTGATCAGGTGCTGGGCAAGCATCTCGACCGCGTCTGGCTGGGTGATCCCCTCATTGAGGTTGCCACGCAGTCCGTGGAGGAAGTCGTCGAACTCGGCCTGAATCCCCGTCGTCGGATCGCCGAGCAGGGCGGTGATCCGGGTGATCTGACGAGTCGCGATGTCGGCGACCTCCTTGGCCCAGTCGGTCCAGTACTCTCGCGAGCCAACCTTCGCGACGATCTTGGCGTAGATCGAATCTCGCCAGCCATCGAGGTCGCTGAAGACCAGGTCGAGGGCTCCCTGAACGTACTCGCCGCCGTTGCCCTCTCCCCCGACCCCGATGATGTTTACCTTGCTGTCGCGGGTCTTCGACAGGCTGATCCGGTTGACCAGAGCGTCGAAGCGCTCGTCGTGGGCGCGGAGGGCCTGGAGAACCTCCCAGACTGCGGCATAGCGCTTGTTGTCGCGCAACGCCTCCTCCGGCGTCATTCCGGACGGGACGCCGATCGGCAGGATGATGTAGCCGAACTGCTTGCCGCTCTTCTTGTCCAGGCGCATGACGCGCCCGACGGACTGGACGATGTCGACAACCGACTTGCGCGGCGACAGGAACATGACGGCGTCGAGCGACGGGACATCGACGCCTTCGGACAGGCAGCGGGCGTTCGTCAGGATCCGACACGAGCTCTCGGCCGGTTCTTCCCTGAGCCAATCGAGCTTGCGATTGCGCTCGAGGGCATTCATGGTGCCGTCGACGTGTTGGACATTGCACTTCAACGGCGAGGTGCCGTCCGCGTTCTCCTGGTCAGTGGCACCCACGTAGTAGTCGGTGACGGACTGGAAAAGCTCTTCGATGCGCTTGGAGTCCTTGATGGTGCCTGAAAAGGCAATGGCCCGGCGCATGTGGCGCAAGTCGGGCTCGAACGAGTGCTCGACGTTGCCGCGCTTGGCCAGGCCGTTCCAACAACCGACGATCTTGGCGGCGTCGTCGAGCTTGAGCTCGTTGTCGTCACCAGAGAGCTGCTTCTGGAAGGTGCGGGCCACTGAGGTCTCATCGACAGTGAGCACCAGAACCTTGTAGTCGGTGAGCAGTTCGAGCTCCACGGCTTCGCCAAAGCCGAGTCGGTGGAATTCCGGCCCGAACAATTCCTCGTCGTCCATCGATGCGAGCACGGCGTTGGCTTCGCCGGCCTTGGTCTTGGTGGAGTCGTCGTAGATCCGCGGTGTTGCGGTCATGTAGAGCCGCTTGGCCGCCGGCAGATAGTCGTTGTCATGGATCCTCACAAAGGCTGACTCGCTCACTCCGGCGAGCGTTGTGCCGGTGGTGCGGTGGGCCTCGTCAGAGATCACCAGATCAAACGGCTTGAGTCCCTGTTGGGCCTGGGCGACGACATCGATGGATTGGTACGTCGCGAATACGACGGTCATGGCGTGGCTGTCGGTCTCGGCGAGACTGATCCGCTGCTTGAGCAGCGGCACGTTGGTGGTTGCCGGCAGGGCGAGGTCGGTGACGGAGATGTCTTCGAAGGCGTCGCTGTTGGCTTTGCGGGTCGCCTTCGGATCCGAGCACACGGCGAGGGGGCGAATCGGGAGGGCCGCATTGGCCACCCACTCGCGAACACTCTGAGAGAGCAGGTTGATGCTCGGGACCAGGAACAGCACCTTTCCGCCCGCGCCAACGTTTTCCTCGGCGAGCTTGAGGCTGGTGAAGGTCTTGCCGGTGCCGCACGCCATGATCAGCTTGCCGCGGTCGTGTTCCCCGAAACCGGCGACGACCTTGTCGATCGCCTTGCGCTGGTAGTCGTGCGGGGTGTTCTTGTCGGTGAGCGTGAGGTCTTCAGGTTGGTCGAGCGAGAACACCGACCAGTCGACCCGCGAGGCTTCGAGATCTGACAGGCCGATTCGGCGTACCGGGATCGCTTGACCCTTGATGGCGTCCTCGGCGTTGCTGTTCCACTTCTCCGTGGTCGAGACGATGATTCGCTCGCCGTACCCGTCCTTTCCTGAAGCGGACAGGAAGGAATCGATCATCGGCTTCGAAACAGTGCTCGTCGGCGCGAAGAACTTGCACTGGATGGCCACGTCGTGACCGGTGTCCCTGTCGCGGGCGACGAGATCGATGCCGGTGTCGTGCTTGCCGTTGTTGCCGGGGTACTCGTTCCACAGCCACACGTCGATGAACTGGTCGGAGAAGACCGGATCGATGCGTAGGTAGGCCTTCATGAGGCGCTCGAACTTGGCGCCCTTGTCTGATTCGGAGGTGGCGGATCCCCGCAATTCCTCGAGAACGTCGTAGATCGTGGTGGACATAGTGGAGCCTCTCAGAACTGTGGCAAGAGAGTGGCGATTGGGTCGAACGCCGCCGAAGTGTCGGCGCAGGGCCCTATCTTTGCGTGCAACCGCCCGCTACGGGTCGCAATCGCACGCTTTTCGAGGAGCACACGGTGGGAGGTCTTCAGACCGGTGGCGGCACAAGCGCCGTCGCTGCCTCCGCGCATGCCGGGTGTGAGCGGTTTCGGCTCACAGACCCGTTTCTGACGAGCAGGCCGCGCAAGGCCCTCGCTGCTCACCTTGGTCACGAGGACAGCAGCGCGGGGATCCCAGAGGCGCGTTGGATGCGCGCCATGACATTTGAGCGCCTGGTGCACTCCGACAGATTCGTATCTGAACTCCTCACCAAGACCATTGGGCAGCTTGATCTCCCTCGACCGAAGGCGGTACGCCGGATCGTCTGCGGCAACTCAGTGGCCACCACCGCCAAGGCACTCAAGGACGCACATCTGAAGGCGAACTTCGCCGACGAGGCAACGATGATCACCGCACTCGGCGTCCCATTCCTTCACCTCGAGCACGAGTCGGCCACAGCCGTACTTCCGGATTTCGCGATCGTGTGCCCACGCCGCCACGGCACCAGGATCGTCGGGTCGTGGCTGATCATGGGCGACGCCAAAGATTATGAGCGCGTCCGATCGCGGATCGATGACGGGCGAATGCTCAAGGGTTTCCTGCAGGTCGCGCTCGGCGCCGAGTCTGCGGCCGCGTGGAGCCAGTTACCCAAAGGCATGGAGGTCCACCGCTCCGGTGCCCTGGCCGTGCCTCGCAATGCGTTCCTGCAGCCCGAGGCTGTCGTCGAGATCCTCGACGACCACCGTTCCGAGGTCAGGTTGCGGGCCGAGGAGCGCCTCGCCGCAAAGGCGGAACTCGGCGAAGACCGGCCGACTGAGCCAGAGCTAGCGGCTTACGTAGCGCACCTGGAGGCGACCTTCGATCCACGTAGCTGTGTCTCGTGCAGCCTGTTTTCCTACTGCCGAGCCGAGCTGCGCGGATCGACCGATCCGCTTCTTCTGCTCACCGAAATCGGGATCCCGCCGTTGACGAGGCCCGCGCTCGTCGGGCTGGTCGACGGCACGGGGGAGGTGGGTGGAGCAGTTCCGGAATCCACCATCGCGCAGGTCATGGCAACGGTCACCGGGTTGCCCGCCTGGACCCAGCGCCTACGGGTCGACCCGGCGGGCTTGCCCGGAACGATCAACGTCGTCGTCGTGAAGGCCGACTCCGCCGCGCTTGGCGTCCACGGGATCGCCGTGCAGCGGATCGGTCGAGAAGGACCCGACGCCTGGATCTCGCGCGTGTACGTCGATCCCCAGTCACCAATCACCCGCCGGTCGGTGATGGACCTCCTCGGGAGGGCGATCCAGGGCGTGCTCGACGACGGCACCGGACCCATCCACCTCGTAGTGCCCGACCGTCCCACGGCCGACTTGCTGGCCACAGCGGCCGACTCACTAGCCGGAGTCGAACTGAGCCGACTGCGCTGGCAGCACGACCTCGACAGTGGCCGCAAGGCACTCACCTTCGACGGCGAAGAAGCCACGATCCCCGAACCGCTCTCAGCCGCCGAGCGTCTTGCGGTCAGCTTCCTTCTTGAGGAAGACCGCGCCAGGGCCATGACCCTGCGGACGCCGATCGTCGACCTACGTAGTGTGCTTGGTGCCCATCTCGTGACGGGCGGACCGGCCTCCGACGCTGGGCGTCTGGACTACCTGGTACGCTGGGCTACGACCACCGTCCCGCTGGATCACCGACTGGTATCCGATGAAATCGCGGACCATGACGAGACCCCGGGTGCGCGGCTGTCGAACGTGATGTCCGACCGCATCTCTAAAGAACGAAGAGCCGCAACGGCCGGCGACGACGCGGAGTACAAGAAGCTCGTCAACGAAGCGCTGGAATACCGAGTCCAGACGGTCGAGTCCGCACTCGACGTGCTCTCCGGAATCACCGAATCGCGACTTCGCCCGATCTTCCGAATTTTGGAAGGCGACGCACAGCTTGTCTGGGGTCGAAGGCTCGCCTTGGCGGCCTCCGACCTGGTGCGGTTCTCTCGGACCTACCCCTGGTGGCGCAACGACCAGGTAGAGATGCTCGATGCGGACCTCAAGTGCGCGACACAGTTGACCGTCCTTGCCGACAGTTCAGTCGCACGCGAGAAGGCCGGCGACTCGGGGGTCCGCGAACTCGCGCTGGCAACCGTCATCGGCATCGATCCAGTGCGCCTTGAGGTCAGGTCGCGACGACTCATCGACACATCACGCGTGGTCGCCCTGCATGTCAACGACCGCCCACTCGTGGAGGAACCAACCATCGACATCAAGATCCAGGCCGGTTCCTTCAAGCTCGCCCAACTGCCGGTGGGACTCCTCGAGGCCGACGAAGGCGTGGCCGGACTCCGGTGGGAACCCCGCGTGCCAGTCGTCCTGGCCATCGGCGACCAGGTAGAACTCGCAGACACGAACTGGTTCGGCACCGCCTTCAAGTCTGGACACGAGATCGCCATAGGCCGCCCCGCTCTCGACAAGAGATCCGCACCGACAACGAATTGCCTCCCCGGCTCGTACCAGGCAGACCCAGAGAGCCACAAATGGTGCTGCAAGCCGCACGTTGTTGCTGAAGCCGAGTGGGCCGACAAGCTTGCTTCTCGACGATCCCGGGGCGAGCTGAACCCCCAGACATGGCCACCGCTAGTCGACGAGGAGCGTTTCGATGTTGGGCCGAACGACGACGCACCGGAACTCGAAACGGTGCCCGCGCCCATTGGGCTAACGATCGACGACCTGGACTGATCCGATGACCATCAACTTCATTGCTCCCGAAGTCGCAGAAGAGGCCCTCCATCACGAGGCAGCCGCCCGCGGCAACCTCGCGGCGACTCGACGCGCCATCTCGGCCTTATCGGCCGCGCTGAGCCAAGCCAGCGACCACGACAAGATCCTGCTCCGAGCGGCCGCCGGAGCCGGCAAGTCCTACGCACTGGTGCG
>JAKFXV010000204.1 GCA_021731205.1 Nocardioides sp.
CCTCTACACCAAGGGACAGCCGGACCCCGATCTCGTGATCCGGACCTCCGGTGAGCAGCGGCTCGGCGGCTTCTTGCTGTGGCAGAGCGCACACAGCGAGTTCTACTTCTGCGAAGCCCTATGGCCCGACTTCCGCAAGGTCGACTTCCTCCGCGCGATCCGGGCGTACGCCGCCCGAGAGCGCCGCTTCGGTTCCTGAGGCACCAGTCCCGCACTGTTCATCCGCCCGTCGCTCGGCGTGGGCGTGTCGTCCGGCTGCCGTCACTTCGTCGGCGTACGTTCACAAGCAAGCGGCCCAGCGCTGTGGGCCATCGATGTGTCGCCGAACTGGGGCAACCGGAGGGGACCAAGTGCCGAACTCAACAGTGTCGAAGAAGGCCCTCAGGCGAGATGTCGCGGCTCCATCGCAGCGGCACACCTACGTCTTGGACACCAGCGTCCTGCTGGCTGACCCGGGGGCCTTGCGCCGCTTCGCGGAGCACGAGGTCGTACTTCCCGTCGTGGTGATCACCGAACTCGAAGGCAAACGGCACCATCCCGAGCTCGGCTACTTCGCACGCAGCGCCTTGCGCAAGCTCGACGAGCTGCGCATCACCCACGGCCGCCTCGACCAGCCGGTTCCGATCACCGACGAGGGCGGCACCCTGCGGGTCGAGCTCAACCACGTCGACACCGACTCGCTGCCCTCGGGCATCCGCACCGGCGGTGCCAAGGTCGTCGACAACGACACCCGGATCCTGGCCGTGGCCCGCAACCTTGCCGACGAAGGCTTGGCCGTCACGTTGGTCTCCAAGGACCTGCCGTTGCGCATCAAGGCGTCGGCGATCGGACTGGCAGCCGCCGAATACCGCGCGGAGGCAGCCCACGAGTCCGAGACCGCCTACACCGGCATGGCCGAGCTCGACGTCGCGGCCGACCAGCTCGACGAGTTGTACGACGACACGACCCTCGACCTCGAAGCGGCCCGCGAGCTGCCGTGCCACACGGGTCTGGTCTTGCTCTCCGAACGGGGTACGGCGCTCGGCCGGGTCGGTCCCGACAAGCACGTGCACCTGGTCCGAGGCGACCGCGAGGTGTTCGGCGTACACGGCCGGTCGGCGGAGCAGCGGATCGCCCTCGAGCTGCTGCTGGATCCCGAAGTGGGCATCGTGTCGTTGGGAGGTCGGGCCGGCACCGGCAAGTCCGCCATGGCGCTGTGCGCGGGCCTCGAAGCGGTGATGGAGCGCCGCCAACATCGCAAGGTCGTGGTCTTCCGACCGCTGTTCGCCGTGGGCGGCCAGGAACTCGGCTACCTCCCCGGATCCGAGTCCGAGAAGATGTCGCCATGGGGCCAGGCGGTCTTCGACACCTTGTCATCGCTCACGACCCGCGAGGTGATCGAGGAGTTGCTCGACCGCGGCATGCTGGAGGTCCTGCCCTTGACGCACATCCGCGGACGGTCTCTGCACGACTCGTTCGTGATCGTCGACGAGGCGCAGTCACTCGAGCGCAACGTGCTGCTGACGGTGCTCTCGCGGATCGGCGCCAACTCCAAGGTCGTGCTCACCCACGACGTCGCGCAGCGGGACAATCTCCGGGTCGGACGCCACGACGGCGTGGTGGCTGTGGTGGAGAAGCTCAAGGGCCATCCGTTGTTCGCGCATGTCACGCTGACTCGCAGTGAGCGCTCTCCCATCGCCGCTTTGGTGACCGAGATGCTGGAGGATGTCACGCTCTGAGCCCGTCTCGGAGCCACAACCGCCCACCTGACGGACGGGGGTTTGCGGTTGGCGAGGGGAATAATGCAGGGTTGGCGGACCCCCGTCGTCCAGCCCGCAGGTTGCCCCCGTGCCACGAACCCCGAAGTACTCCCCGAAGCATCGGGCGAGCGCTCCGAGCGTGCTCGCACGGCGTACGCCGAGGCGGGCGTTGCAGTCCGTCGTGCTGCTGTCGGTGCTCGCAGCGGGTGCGAGCGCGACCTCGCTCAACCCGGGTGTGTTGGCCTCTGACAGAGAATCCGCGTCGCTGGTCTACTTCCAGAACCGACCTCAGGAGCCCGCGGGCGAGGCCCTCGCCGATCAGGCGGCCGATCGACCGACCGAGGTCGTCACGCGCACGGACAGTCGAGCCGCCGTGGACCCGATGAAGGTGGCGCTGCTGTCTCAGGCCACCGGCGTCGCGATCACGCGCAGTGAGGACATGTCCGACGAGGATCCGCGGACCATCGCCCGTGCCCTGCTCACGGAGTTCGGTTTCGCAGCTGGGCAGTTCGACTGCCTCGACGCGTTATGGCAGAGCGAGAGCGGATGGCGCTGGAACGCCGACAACCCGCGCTCCTCGGCGTACGGCATCCCGCAGGCGCTGCCCGGCTCGAAGATGGCGAGCGCTGGCGCCGACTGGGCGACCAACCCGGTGACGCAGATCCGCTGGGGTCTGGGCTACATCGAGGATCGGTACGGCACTCCGTGTCAGGCGTGGTCGATCAAGCGCGTCCGCGGGTGGTACTAGCCCGCGTCACTTGCCCCCTGGTCGTCCATCCGGCCCGGCCATGCCGAGTAGGTCAGCACTGGCATCCGGAGGCCTGGACCCCGGGGGTGGAAAGCCCGGCGGGGTGAGTCCGGGGTGGTTGATGCCGGTGGGCTGGCGCATGGGTCGCGACATCGGGCGGCGACGCGAGTTCTCGCCAGCGGGTGGCACCGGGTGGTTGGTGCTGCTGCACGCGAACATCGTCGACTCGCCGACGAACTCGCGGACGCCGTCGAAGTGTGGCAAGCCGGCGGCTAGGTCGGCGTCGATGCGCGCGAGATAGTCGTGCGCGTGCTGCCACCCTGAGAACACCGCCCGTGTGGCGAGCTTGGTGCGGACGATCCGAGTGAAGTGCCCTTCCAATGCCTCGAGGCCGTTCTCGCTGGTCAGTCGCTCGGTCGGGTGTTCGTCGACGTGCGAGAGCAGGTCGGAGAGGTGGGACTCGCTGCTGGCCACGACGAGGAAGCGTCCGCCGGGTCGCAGGACCCGGTGAATATCGGCGAGCGCGGCGTCGAGATCCGCGACGTGGTCCAGTGACCACAGCGAGACGACCACGTCGAAGTTGTTGTCCGAGCACGGGAGACGCGGCACGTGGCCCTGGTGCGCGTTGAATCCGCAGGCGGCTGCACGCTCGAGCACGTCGGTGTTCTGGTTCATGACCGTGATCCGATCTGCGCCCACGCGCAGGCCCACCCGGGTAGCGAACTCGCAATGGCCTCCGCCCACCTCGAGCAGTCGCCACCCGGGATGCGCTCGAGACATGAAGTGCTCCGCTACGGCATCCAGCACTGCCCCGCGTGGATCGATCGCGTCCGCAGCCGACTGCCAGATGGCCGGGTCGGAGGTGGGCGGCATCTCCTCGTGCCGCTCGAGGCGACCGGGTTCGAGGCGGGTCATGTCTTGTGCGTTGCGAAACGACTTGTCGCTCATGGTGGGTCAAGAATACCGGCCCACCCCCCGCGACGTCATACGTAGTGGCGGCTATCACGACCACCTCGTATGACGTCCGGGAGGCAGCGCCCGAAACATCCCGGGACGTCATACGGGTTGGCGGCTATCTGGCCCAGTTCGCATGACGTCTCGCGACTGGGCGAGGCTCTCCACAGGCGGCCCGGTCGGGCCAACGAGTCTCGTCGACACCCTGCACGGTGTTCGGATGACTACGGCTGAGGTCGCTCACCCGCTGCGCAGCCCCGGTGCGCCGGCTCCAGCAATGCGTCGACGCACCCGGCACGGGCTGGCGGAGTTCCTGGCGGAGGAACAGTCCGGCGTCGTCTCGCGCGCTCAGGCGTACGCCGCGGGGGTCACGCGTGCGGAGGTCAGGGCCAACGTGCGGGCAGGACGGTGGCAGCGTCGGGGTTCCTCGGGCATCGTCTTGCACAATGGCCCGCTGACTGATGCCCAGCAGCTGTGGTTGGCAGTGATCGAGGCCGGGCCTCGGGCATTCCTGGACGGTGAGTCGGCGCTGCTGGCGGCCGGGCTGGAGCACTATCGCGCGGACAGCATCCGGGTGTCCGTCCCGCGTGGGGCTCGTGTGCGACGGGCCCCAGGGGTCAACATCCGGCAGACCCGGCGTTGGGCCCCAGATGACGCGATGACGTCGGGGATGCCACGCTCCCGACCGGACGTAGCTGCCGTTCGGGCGGCACTCTGGGCGGCAACAGACAAACAGGCCGCGCTACTGCTGAGCATGACCGTCCAGCAGGGGATCGCGAACGCTGAGGCGATCAGCCAGGAGATGTTGCGCGTCAAACGCGATCGCCGCCGACGGTTCATCCACGGCGTGTTGATCGATCTGCTCGGGGGCGTGAGGTCGCTTGGTGAACTCGAGTTTGCACGCGAGTGTCGCGTGCGGGGCCTCCCCGAGCCAAGTCGGCAGGTCGTACGCCGGACCAGGTCGGGACGCTCGTACGTCGACGTCTTCTGGGAGGACTGGAACGTCATCGTGGAGATCGACGGCGTTCATCATTCGTGGGCCGGCGAGCTCGTCGGCGATGCCCTGAGGCACAACGACTTGGCCCTCCAACGCGCCGTGGTGCTGCGCCTCCCACTGCTTGGCCTTCGCGTGGCTCCAGACGAGTTCTTCGCCCAGATTGCTCAGGCCCTACGGTCGGCGGGTTGCCCGCTCAGCTGAGCCCCGAACCCGCGGGACGTCATACGTTGTGGCTCCTCTGGCGACCACTTCGTATGACGTCCGGGAGGGCTGAGGCGGAGAGCTGGCTACTCGGCGGAGCGCACCCGGATGCCGGTGAGGGGGATGGTCACGGCTCCGGAGGGATCGGTGAAGAAGTCGTTGCCCTTGTCATCAACCACGATGAACGCGGGGAAGTCCTCGACCTCGATCTTCCAGATCGCCTCCATCCCGAGTTCGGCGTACTCCAGCACGCTGACCTCCTTGATGCAGTCCTGGGCCAACCGGGCCGCGGGCCCGCCGATCGACCCGAGATAGAACCCGCCGTGTGCTTGGCACGACTGCGTCACGACCTTCGACCGGTTGCCCTTCGCGAGCATCACCAACGAGCCGCCCGCCGCTTGGAACTGCTCGACATAGGAGTCCATCCGCCCGGCCGTGGTCGGCCCGAACGAACCGGACGCCATTCCCGCGGGAGTCTTGGCCGGCCCGGCGTAGTAGACCGGATAGTCCTTGAGGTACGGCGGCATCTCCTCGCCCGCGTCCAGCCGCTCCTTGATCTTCGCGTGCGCAATGTCGCGCGCGACGACCAGCGGACCGGTGAGGGAGAGGCGCGTCTTCACCGGGTGCTGGGACAACTCGGCAAGGATGTCGGCCATCGGTCGATTGAGGTCGATCTCGACCACCTCCCCACCCTCGATCAGGTGGGCTTCCGTCGTGTCCGGGAGGTACGACGCCGGGTCGGTCTCGAGCTGCTCGAGGAAGACCCCCTCGGCGGTGATCTTGCCGAGGGCCTGCCGGTCTGCCGAGCACGAGACGGCGATCGCGACCGGACACGAGGCGCCGTGCCGCGGCAGCCGGACCACGCGGACGTCGTGGCAGAAGTACTTGCCGCCGAACTGCGCGCCGATCCCGAAGCCCTGGGTCAGCTGGAAGACCTCCTGCTCGAGCTCGAGGTCGCGGAACCCGTGCGCGCTCATCGACCCCGATGTCGGCAGGTCGTCGAGATAGTGGGTGGAGGCCAACTTGGCGGTCTTGAGGGCGTACTCCGCCGGCGTCCCGCCGATCACCACCGCCAAGTGGTACGGCGGACACGCGGCCGTGCCGAGCGAGCGCAGCTTCTCGTCGAGGAACGCCAGCATCCGGGTCGGGTTCAGCACGGCCTTCGTCTCTTGGTACAAGAACGACTTGTTCGCCGACCCGCCGCCCTTGGCGATGAACAAGAACCGGTACTCCGGCGACTCGACGCCGTCGGCGGAGCGGTGGGTGGGCGTGCTGTAGAGCTCGATCTGCGCAGGGAGGTTGGTCCCGGTGTTCTTCTCCTCCCACATCGTCAGCGGCGCAAGTTGGGAGTAGCGCAGGTTGAGCCGGGTGTAGGCGTCAAAGACGCCTCGCGACATGGCCTCGGCATCGTCGCCGCCGGTCAGCACGGTCTCGTCCTTCTTGCCCATCACGATCGCCGTGCCGGTGTCTTGACACATCGGCAGCACGCCGCCGGCGGAGATGTTGACGTTCTTGAGCAGGTCGAGGGCCACGAACCGGTCGTTTCCCGACGACTCGGGATCATCGATGATCCGACGCAGCTGAGCCAGGTGCGCGGGCCGCAGATAGTGCGCGATGTCGTGCATGGCCTCGTCGGTCAGGGCCTGGATCGCGCCTGGCTCGACGGTCAGGAACGTCCGGCCGTTCGCGGTGAAGGTGGACACGCCTTCGGTCGTGATCAGCCGGTACGGCGTGGTGTCGGGGCCGATCGGCAGGAGGTCGGAATAGCGGAACTCGGGCTGCTTTGTGCTCACTACTTGAGCGTAGTCGCAGCGGCTACGCTTGCGCCCATGGAGGGTTCGGCGATGGAACCGCGCGGCGGTCGGCCCGTCGACCCACGCGCCGCCGCACCTCGAGACGCCTCGATGTTGCGGATCTCCGATGCCGATCGCAACAAGGTCGCCGAGGTTTTGCGGCAGGCGGCCGGAGACGGCCGGATCGACTTCGACGAGCTCGACGAGCGCCTGGACGCGACCTTCGCCGCCAAGACGTACGCCGACCTCGTCCCCATCACCGTCGATCTCCCGGCGCACGTCCAGCACCACCACGACGCAGGCGGCCAACTCAGCGCCGCCCAGCGCCAGGCCCTCCCCGCAGCCACCACGCACGAGTCCACCTGGGTCGTGATGGGGGAGTCCAAACGTCAGGGCGCCTGGCTCGTCCCCGCCCAGCACACCGCCTTCGCGTTCATGGGCTCGGTGCTGCTCGACCTGCGCGAAGCCTCGTTCGCCAGTCACCAGATCACGATCACTGCCAGCACCGTGATGGGCGAGGTCAAAGTCCTCGTCGATGCCCACACGCACGTGGTCGTCGACGGCACACCGATCATGGGCGAGTACACCCAGGGCAAGGACAAGACCCCGGCTCGACTTGGGCAGGAGTCACCGACGGTCACCCTCAAGGGGATCGCGTTGATGGGCAGCGTCACGGTGGTTCGCCAACCTCCGCCCGGCACCCCCCGCAAGTTCCTCGGCACCTACTAGCTGTACTCGGCTGCGCCGAACCACCGCTGACCCGGCGCGAATGCAGCGCGAATCGGTGTCATTTCGCGCCGGGTCAGCGCGCGGCTACCGTTACCGGCGTGAGCGAGAACGACTTGAGGCCGACCCCGGTCCACCTTCGACGCGGTGGGGTCAGCCTGCTGTTGGCCGAGGACCAGTTCGGGGCCCCGGTCATCGTGCACTGGGGCGGGGATCTCGGAGAGCTCACCACACAACAGCTGGCCGCCTTCGTCGCCGTACGCCGTCCGGGTCGGCCGATGTCAGCCCTCGACTACCCCCGCCAGACGGCCCTAGTGCCAACTACGGCGGCCGGATTCACCGGGACGCCCGGCCTCGAAGGATTCCGGGTCGGCGCCGACGAGACCAGCACGCCGCATCCTGACCGGTGGACCTGGCAGCACGTGTCGACCGGCGACCTCGACGCCGTGCGGTTGAGCGGCAGCGATGCCGACTCGGGCTGGCTGGTCGACGTTGAGCTCGAACTCACCGACGTGGGCCTGGTCCGGATGCGCACGTCGGTCACCAATGACGCAGACGGAGACATCTGGCTGAGCGCGGTCCGCAACGCACTGCCCGTTGGTGCGCACGCCACCGAGCTGTTGGACCTGACCGGCCGCTGGTGCAAGGAGCGCACCCCGCAACGCCACGACTGGGTCCAGGGCACGTTCTCGCGGGCCGGACGGCACGGCCGCACCGGCCACGACGCGACGCTGCTGCTGATGGCCGGCACTCCCGGATTCGGGTTCACCCACGGCGAGGTGTGGGCGGTGCACACAGCCTGGAGCGGCGACCATCTCACCTACGCGGAGCGCACGCCCGAGGGTGAGTGCCTGATCGGCGGCGGCGAGCTGCTCGGCGCCGGCGAAGTGCGGCTGGCTCGCGGCGAGCGCTACACCACGCCGTGGTTGCTCGGCGCCTGGTCGCGCACGGGCATGGACGCGCTCAGTCACCAGTTGCATACCTACCTCAGGTCCCGCTCGCCGCGCACGCGCACCCCCCGCCCGATCGTGGTCAACACCTGGGAGGCGGTCTACTTCGATCACGACCTCGCGCGGCTCAAACTCCTCGCGGATCGAGCCGCCGAGGTCGGTGCCGAGCGGTTCGTGCTGGACGACGGCTGGTTCCGGGGGCGCCGCAGCGACGAGGCGGGGCTGGGCGACTGGTCGGTGGACGCCGACGTCTGGCCGGCCGGCCTGCATCCGTTGATCGACCACGTGCGGGCCAGGGGCCTCGACTTCGGGCTCTGGGTCGAGCCGGAAATGATCAATCTCGACTCCGATCTGGCCCGCAACCATCCCGACTGGATCCTCAAGGGCCGCAGCCGATTGCCGGGGGAGTGGCGCTTCCAGCAGGTGTTGGACCTGCAGAACAAGGACGCCTACGCCTACATCCACGCAGCCCTCGACTCCCTGCTACGGGAGTACGACATCGCCTATCTCAAGTGGGACCACAACCGGGATCTGGTCGACGTGAGCCACCAGGGGCGGCCCGCGGTCCACGGCCAGACCCTTGCGTTCTACGCCTTGCTCGACGAACTGCGACGGGCACACCCGAGGCTGGAGATCGAGAGCTGCGCGAGTGGTGGTGGCCGCGTCGACGCAGAGGTGCTGCTTCGCACCGATCGGATCTGGCCGAGCGACACCATCGACGCCGTCGAGCGGCAACACATCCAGCGCTGGACCTCGCTGCTGGTGCCACCGGAGCTCATCGGATCGCACCTGGGCGGCCCTTCCGCTCACACCACGGGACGGTCACACCGTCTCGGGTTCCGAGCCGCCACCGGAATCTTGTTCAGCTGGGGCTTCGAGTGGGATCTCACGACCCTCGACGCCGAACAGCTCGAGGCGGTGCGCGGCTGGGTCGACGTGCACCGCGAGATCCGGCCGTTGATCTCGACCGGTCGCGTGGTCAGGGGAGACCACCCGGACGCCGCCATCAACCTGCAAGGGATCGTGTCCGCGGATGCGGCGCGGGCGTGGTACGTCGTGGCCAGCGTCGCGTCGACCGCGACCCAGCATCCGGCGCCGGTCCGGTTGCCCGGCTTGGCCGAGGACCGGATCTACCGCGTGCAGGGCCGAACTCCGGTCGTAGACCACCACCGACTCGACCTGGCCGACTCCTGGACCGCCGGCCCCGGCTTGCTCGTGCCGGGTCGAGTGCTGAGCACCGCCGGCGTGCAACTCCCGGTGCTGGCACCGGATTCGGCGTTAGTGCTCAGCGCAACCGCGATCTGACGCCCGAGAAACGTCAGCCGGGGAGGGCGCGGGCCGGATCAGCCCTTGACTGCTCCAGCGGTCAGGCCGCGCACGAAGTAGCGCTGCAGCAGCAAGAACACGACGATCGGCACGAGCATGGTGAACAGGCCACCGGCACTCACCAGGTTGGCGCCCGAGCCCTGCTGGGTGAGCAGCGAGTTCTTCAGCGCCACGGTCACGGGCCGGGTGTCCTCGTTGGGTCCGAGGAACACGAGCGCGACCAGCAGGTCGTTCCAGACCCACAGGAACTGGAAGATCGCGAACGACGCGAGGGCCGGCACGGACATCGGCAGGACCAGCTTCCAGAAGGTCTGGAAGTGCGAGGCTCCGTCGATCTTGGCGGACTCGATGATCGTCTTCGGCAAGGTCGCCATGTAGCTGCGCAGGATGTAGATGGCCAACGACATACCGAATCCGATGTGGGCTAGCCAAACGGTGGCGAACGAGCCGCCGAGGCCGACCTGGCCGTAGAGCTTCTGGATCGGGACGAACGCCACGTAGTTGGGCACGACCAACAGGCTGACGATCGCGAGGAACAGGACGTCGCGACCCTTGAACTCCATGAACGTGAACGCGTACGCCGCGAAGGCT
>JAKFXV010000023.1 GCA_021731205.1 Nocardioides sp.
AGCAGGAGAGCGGCACCACCGAGATCATCGACCCCTGGGGCGGGTCGTACTACGTCGAGCGGCTCACCCATGACCTGGCCGAACGCGCGTGGAGCCACATCCGCGAGGTCGAGGACGCCGGCGGGATGGCCGCCGCCATCGAAGCGGGCATCCCCAAGCTCCGCATCGAGGAGGCCGCAGCCCGCACCCAGGCTCGGATCGACTCCGGTGCCCAGGCCGTGATCGGCGTCAACACCTACCGGCTCGACGAGGAGCCGCCGCTGGAGGTGCGCAAGGTCTCCGGCGACGAGGTCTACCGGCAACAGGTCGCCAAGTTGGAGCGACTGCGTGCCGAGCGCGACCCGGTGGCACTCGAGCGGTGCTTGGAGGCGCTCACCGCCGGAGCTCGCGACGAGCGGTCCAACCTGCTCGCGCTGGCGGTCGACGCAGCGCGGGCGAAGGCAACGGTCGGCGAGATCTCCGACGCCCTGGAGAGCGTGTTCGGGCGACACCGCGCCGTCATCCGTACGATCTCAGGGGTGTACAGGTCGGAGCTGGCCGAGGACCCGAACGGCGCGACCGCCGCCGTGCTTCGTGAGACCGCAGCCTTCGAAGCCGAACACGGACGACGCCCTCGGATCCTGGTCGCCAAGATGGGCCAGGACGGGCACGACCGGGGTCAGAAGGTCGTCGTCACCGCCTTCGCGGACCTGGGCTTCGACGTCGACGTCGGTCCGCTGTTCTCGACGCCGGAGGAGGTTGCGCAGCAGGCGGTCGATGCCGATGTGCATCTGGTCGGCGTCTCCTCCCTGGCTGCCGGACACCTCACCCTGGTGCCGGCACTCAGGCGCGCGCTCACCGCGGCGGGTCGCCCCGACCTGATGATCGTCGTGGGTGGTGTGATTCCTCCCGACGACGTGCCGACGCTGCTGGAGATGGGGGCCTCCGCCGTCTTCCTCCCGGGTACGGCGATCGCGGACTCCGCGCTCGAACTCCTCGCGAGCCTGCGCGCGAAGCTCGCCGGCTGATGCCGGTGGACGACGACTCGCCGGCACGGCTCGACTCGCTGACCTCGGGGGTTCTTGCTGGCGACCGCTCGGCGCTGTCCCAGGCGATCACCTTGGCCGAGTCCAGCCGACCCGAGCATCGAGCCGAGACCCGGCGACTGCTGGCCCGCCTGGAGTCAGAGGGTGTACGCGGGGTATCGACGATTCGGGTCGGCATCTCCGGAGCCCCCGGTGTGGGCAAGTCGACGTTCATCGACGCGCTCGGCTCGATGCTCACAGCGGCCGGTCACCGCGTCGGCGTGCTCGCGGTCGACCCGTCATCGACGCGCACCGGCGGCTCGGTGCTCGGCGACAAGACGCGGATGGCCAGGCTGGCCGTCGACGCGGCCGCATATATCCGGCCCTCGCCCACGGCCGGCAGTCTTGGGGGCGTGACGCGGGCCACTGCGCAGGCGCTGCTCCTAGTCGAGGCCGCGGGGTACGACGTCGTGCTCATCGAGACCGTCGGCGTGGGCCAGTCAGAGGTGCGCGTCGCAGGCCTGGTGGACACCTTCTGCTACCTCACCGTGGCCGGCACCGGTGACCAGCTGCAGGGCATCAAGAAGGGGATCGTCGAGCTCGCTGACGTGATCGCCGTCAACAAGGCCGACAGCGGCCGCGAGCAGGACGCCGCCGCGGCCGCGCGGGAGCTCGCCGGCGCGCTCAGACTCGTTCGTGGCGCCGACCGGGCTCCCGAGGTGGTCACCTGCTCGGCACTGTCCGGAGCCGGCGTCGAAACGGTGTGGCGTGAGGTGCTGGCGCATCGCGAGTCGCTGGGTGTCAGTGGGCTCGCCTCGCGTCGAGCGGACCAGAGGCTGGAGTTCACCGAGGCCTTGGTTCGCGACGAGCTCGACCAGCGGCTGGCCCGGTCGGCCGCCGCGAGCAAGGTTCGCGACAATGTGCGGGAGCAACTCAGATCGGGAAATGTGTCGGAGTTCGAAGCGGCAGAGCAAATTATCGAGGCATTCATCCGGTCGATCCGCGATGATCGAACTGACTCGGCGAGGAAGTAGGGAGATGGCTGCGGGAGACGTCGGCGCGGCTTCGGTCGTCATCGAGAAGGCCGTCGAGCGTCACCTCGGCGCGCTGGTTGCGCTGCGTCGGGACCTGCACGCCAACCCCGAACTGGCCTGGCACGAACTCCGCACGACGGAGGTGTTGGCCCGCCACCTCGCCGAGACCAACTGCACGGTGACGACGCTCGCGCCCACCGGACTGCTGGCCGAGATCGGCGAGCGGGGACCGATGATCGCCTTGCGCGCCGATCTGGACGCATTGCCGGTGCACGACACGACCGGCCTGCCGTGGGCGAGCCTGGCCCCTGACGTCGCCCACGCCTGCGGGCATGACGTCCATGCCACGGCCCTGCTCGGAGCAGCAATCGCACTCTCGGCCGTCGCGGCCGAGGGGTTGTTGCCCGGGAGGGTGCGGATGATCTTCCAGCCCGCCGAGGAGGTGATGCCCGGAGGTGCGCTGGAGGCGATGGCGCAAGGGGCCTTGGCCGGGGTGCAGCGGATCTATGCGGTGCACTGCGACCCCGGACTGGACGTGGGTCGGGTCGGCTTGCGGGTCGGCCCGATCACCGGAGCCGGTGACCGGTTGGAGGTTCGCCTGGCCGGCGCGGGCGGGCATACGTCGCGCCCCCACCTCACCGAGGACCTGGTCTTCGCCTTGGGCAAGGTGATCACCGAGCTCCCGGCGATCGTCTCGCGCCGGCTGGACCCGAGGGCTGGGTTCAGCGTCGTGTGGGGGATGGCCAGGTCGGGGTCGGCGGCGAACGTCATTCCCGACGAAGGGATGGTCGCCGGAACGGTCCGCATGCTCGATCCCCGCGCTTGGCTCGACGCGGAGTCGCTGGTGCGCGCCGCCGTGGCCCAGGTGGTGGCGCCTTACGAAGTGGTGGCCGAGGTGATCTACACCCGCGGCGTGCCGCCGGTCGTCAACCACCCCATGGCCGTCGAGGACTGGGCCGCAGCAGTCACCCGAGTGGCGGGCGCCGCTGGAGTTGCACCCACCAACCAGAGCCTCGGTGGAGAGGACTTCGGGTGGTACCTCGACCGGGTGCCCGGCGGCATGGCCCGGCTCGGGACGCGTACGCCGGGTGGGCCGACCTACGACTTGCATCAAGGCAGCCTGCGGGTCGACGAAGCCGCGGTCGGGCTGGGCGCCAGGTTGCTGGCGGAGGTGGCGATCGGGTCACTGGTCAATACCGGTTGGTCCGATTCACCCCTGTGAGGTCACTGCCTGATAACGGTTACGGCTACGGGCCGTCGGTCCCTTCGCCGGTGGTCCTCACCGGGCTAGGGTGAGCGCGAATCTGCGCCGCAAATTCGGCGGCGCAACTGACCTCTAGGAGGGCAACTTGCGTCGCTTGAGCAAGATCGCCGCAGTAGTAGCCGTAGCCGCGTTGGCGCTTGTCGGCTGCGGACGTAACGATGAACCCAGCACCGCCCCGGACGCCTCGGAGTCGACCTCCACGGGCGACCTGTGCGCTGATTCCACCGGAGACGGACCGAAGGTGGGTCTGGCCTACGACGTGGGCGGTCGCGGTGACCAGTCCTTCAACGACTCGGCATTCGCCGGCCTCGAGAAGGCTGTCGGCGACCTCGGAGCCACGTGCGTCGAGGGCGAAGCCACCGAAGGCGAGGCAGAGTCCGCGCGCGAGGGCCGGCTGCGTGAGATGGCCGATGCAGGCTTGAACCCGATCATCGGGGTCGGCTTCGCCTACAGCACGTCGGTCAACGTCGTTGCGCCCGAGTACCCCGAGGTCTCGTTCGCCGTCATCGACGGCTTCGATCCCGACGCAGAGGCCAACCCGAACGTCGCCTACCTCGGCTTCGCCGAGCAGGAAGGCTCGTTCCTCGTGGGCGCGGCCGCCGCGTTGAAGTCCGAGGCCGACCACATCGGCTTCGTGGGCGGCGTCAACATCGACCTGATCAAGAAGTTCCAGGCCGGTTTCGAGGCGGGTGCCCGGGAGATCAACCCGGACATCGTCATCGACGTCCAGTACATCGAAGAGACCGATCTCGCCGGCTTCGCCGACCCGGCTGGTGGCAAGGAAGCCGCCACCGCGCTGTTCGACAAGGGTGCCGACATCGTCTACCACGCGGCCGGTGCGTCCGGTTCGGGTGTCTTCGAAGCGGCCACCGAGGCCGACAAGTGGGCGATCGGGGTCGACTCCGATCAGTACCTCTCCGCACCTGCCGACCAGCAGGCGCACATCTTGACCTCGATGCTCAAGCGCGTCGATGTCGCAACCTTCAACATGGTCAAGTCGGTGGCCGACGGCAGCCCGTTGGTGAGCTACACGACGTACAACCTGGCTGCTGAGGGTGTCGGCTACTCCACCTCCGGTGGCTACATCGACGACATCGCAGCGGACCTGGATGCGTTGGCCGAGCGGATCAAGAGCGGCGAGATCGAGGTGCCGACGGTGCCGGCCTCGTAGGTCTAGCTCGCGGTTCTCAGCCGCAGTGTTCAATGCTGGGGCCCGGTGCGGCGCGGTAGCGTCTGCATCGGGCTCCAGCGTGATTTCAAAGCCCGGCGCGGGAGCAGAAGGGGAGGCGATGAGCGGTAACGGCATCGAGGTGCGCGGCGTCACAAAGCGATTCCCGGGGGTGGTCGCCAACGCCGACGTGAACATCACGATCCGGCCCGCCACCGTGCACGCCCTGATCGGCGAGAACGGGGCAGGCAAGTCGACGCTGATGAAGATCCTCTACGGCGTGCAACGCCCCGACGAGGGCACGATCTCGATCGACGGCAAGCCGGTGTCGTTCTCCTCGCCGACCGACGCCATCCGCGCCGGCATCGGCATGGTCTTCCAACACTTCATGCTCGCCGACAATCTGACGGTGCTCGAGAACGTCGTGCTCGGCGCGGAGCGCCTGTACGGCATCGGAGACCGCGCTCGCGAGGAGATCGAGCGCATCTCGGACACCTACGGGTTCGCACTGGAGCCCGACACGCTGGTGGAGGAGCTCGGTGTCGGCGAGCGCCAACGGGTGGAGATCTTGAAGGTGCTCTATCGCGGGGCGCAGATCATCATCTTGGACGAGCCGACGGCCGTGCTCGTGCCGCAGGAGGTCGACTCACTGTTCGCGAACCTGCGAGAACTGCGCTCGTCGGGGCACACCTTGTTGTTCATCTCGCACAAGCTCGACGAGGTGCTGGCCATCGCCGACGACATCACGGTGATGCGGCGTGGCCGGACAGTCGGAGAAGCCGACCCGGCGACCACGACCAAGCGCGCCTTGGCCGAGCTCATGGTGGGCTCGGAGCTGCCGTCGCCGCAGACCGAGGAGTCCACGGTCACCGACACGGTGTTGTTGAGCCTCGTCGACGTCAACCTGGTCGACCTCCGGGGTAGACACCTCCTGCGTGACATCAACGTGTCGATCCACCGAGGCGAGATCCTGGGCATCGCCGGGGTCGAGGGCAACGGCCAGGCGGAGCTCGTCGAGTCCATCATGGGCATGCGCAAGGCGACCGGTTCGATCACCCTGGCCGGCCAGTCGCTGGCCGAGTGGGGCACCCGCGAACGCCGGGAGGCAGGCATCGGGTTCATTCCCGAGGATCGCCACCGCCACGGCCTGCTGTTGGACGCCCCGCTGTGGGAGAACCGCATGCTCGGTCACCAGACCCGCGCCCCGTCGAGCCGGAACGGGCTGATCGACCAGGGGGCCACGAAGGCCGATACGGAGCGGATCGTGCGGGACTACGACGTGCGCACCCCCTCGGTCGGCACCCGCGCGCGGGCGCTCTCGGGTGGCAACCAGCAGAAGCTGATCGTCGGCCGCGAGATGAGTGGTGACCCGATCTTGTTGATCGCCTCCCATCCCACCCGCGGGGTCGACGTGGGAGCTCAAGCGGCGATCTGGGACCACATCAAGCGAGCCCGACGCGAGGGCCTGGCTGTCTTGCTGATCTCGGCCGATCTCGACGAGCTGATCGGACTCTCCGATCGCATCGATGTGATCTTGCGCGGCGAGTTGGTCGGCGAGTTCGACCCACAAGACGTGACCCCCCAACAGCTGGGCACCGCGATGACCGGCGGGAGGGAGTCCGCGTGAATCCAGCCGTGCTCGTCCGCAAGCTCGGTCTTGCCCTCCTCGCGCCGCTGATCGCCGTCGTGGCGGCAATGATCGTCACCAGCGGGGTGCTGGTGGTGGCCGGGGCCTCGATCGGCGACTTCTGGTCGGTCATCTTCTCGGCACCGAGCGGTCGCAACTGGACCAACATCGTCAACCAGAGCTCGATGATCTTCCTGGCCGCCTTGGCCGCCTCGATCGGGTTCCGGATGAACCTGTTCAACATCGGCATCGAGGGCCAGTACACCCTGGCCTCCTACACGGCCGCGCTGGTGGCCGGGCTGGCCCTGTTCCCGGGCAAGCTCAACGTGCTGGCGGCGCTGCTGATCGCGATGGGGGTCGGCGGTGTGTGGGCCGGGATCGCGGGCATCTTGAAGGTCACCCGAGGGGTGAGCGAGGTGATCTCCACGATCATGCTCAACGCCATCGCGGGAGGCATCGTCGGCTACCTCATCTCCAACTACGGCGAACAGTTCGGCCAAGGCCGGCGTACGACTCCGATTCCCGAGGGCAGCAGCTTCGACGGCTGGGCGCTGTTCGGTGACAACTCAGGTGAGGTGTGGTCGCTGGTACTGCTTGCGGTCCTCGCCGGCGTCGGCGTCTCGTTCCTGATCAACCGAACTCGCTTCGGGTTCGATCTGCGAGCCACGGGCCTCAACGAGGACGCCGCCGTCGCGTCGGGTGTCAACGTCAAGAAGATGGTCGTGGTCTCCATGCTGCTCTCGGGCGGCATTGCCGGGCTGATCTGGATGCCGGCCCTGTTCAACGGGGCGGACTACTACGGCCCGCCGTTCCAGCGGCTGCTGGGCTTCACGGGCATCGCGGTCGCCCTGCTCGGGCGCAATCGACCGATCGGCATCTTCTTCGGTGCGGTGCTCTTCGCGTGGCTCAGCGAGCAGGCCAACCCGCTCTCGTTGATCGCCGACATCTCGCCCTCGGTCGTGCAGATCACCCAGGGCGTCGTCGTGCTCACCGTCGTGATCGCCTACGAAGTGGTGCGTCGCTGGTCGGCCTCTGCCGAGCAACGATCGCTACGCAACGCAGAGGCGTCGACGTGAGCGCGACCGTGGCAGAACCGGCCATCCGCGAACAGCCGGTGCGCTCACGCGCGCTGCGCTACTACCTGATCGGCATCGCTGCGTTGTTCTCGATTGCCGCAGTCCGGGTGATCACGGGAGCCAACGAGATCGACAGCCCGGGCAGTCTCCGAGCGGCGATCATCGCGACCTGCCCGATCCTGCTGGCGGCCCTCGGCGGCCTGTGGAGCGAGCGAGCGGGCATCGTCAACATCGGACTCGAGGGACAGATCCTGTTGGGGACCTGGGGGGCCGCGTACTTCACCTATTGGTACGGCCCGTATCAGGGCCTCCTCGGGGCGATCGCCTTCGGCGCCATCGGCGGGTTGATCCACGCGTTGGCGACGGTGACCTTCGGGGTCGATCACATCGTGTCGGGCGTCGCACTGAACGTGATCGCGCTCGGCCTGACGACGTTCCTGGCGGAGGCGTACTTCTCCGAGCTCGACTCGGAGTACGGCCAAGGCGGCGCTCAGCAGCTGACCGGGTTGGCCAAACCCGACCTGATCACCGTGCCCGGAGTTTCCGACCTGGCCAACGACCTGGCCGGGAAGCACTGGTTCGTGGTGTCGGACGTGGCCTCGGTGGTGGCGGCGCTGACCACCCGAATCTCCGTCGTGACGTTCGCCGTGTTCGCGCTGGTCGGGCTGACCGCCTGGATCTTGTGGCACACCAGCTTCGGGCTACGGCTCAGGTCGTGCGGCGAGAACCCGTACGCCGCCGAGAGCCTCGGCGTCAACGTCATCGCCCACAAGTACGCCGCCGTGCTCATCTCGGGTGGTTTGGCCGGACTGGGCGGCGGATTCCTCGCCCTGGTGTCCTCACCCGGTTTCCACACCAACCAGGCCAATGGCCGGGGTTACATCGGCCTCGCCGCGATGATCTTCGGCAACTGGCGACCCGGCGGGGTGTTGCTCGGCTCGGGGATGTTCGGCTACACCGACAGCTTGCGGTTGCGGGACGCCTCGACGATCCACGCTTTGTTGCTGCTGGTCGGGTTCTGGTTGGTGGTCTTCGCCGTGTGGCGTTGGCGCAAGGGCCAGGTTCGGGCCGGGGCGGTGCTGGCCGCGGCCGGCGCGGGCTTCTTGTTGTGGTACTCCCTCACCGACGAGGTGCCGCGCGAGTTCACCAGCCTCACGCCGTACGTCGCGACGCTGTTGGTCTTGGCGTTCGCCGCCCAACGACTACGAATGCCCAAGGCCGACGGGCAGATCTATCGCAAAGGCTCGGGCGGCTAGTGGTCGACACGGGGTTCGACTGGGTGCAGCTGACCGCTCACGCGGTCGCTGCGCGGGCCCACGCCTACGCGCCGTACTCCCGGTTCCCGGTGGGAGCGGCGGCGCAGGTCGACGACGGCCGGATCGTGACCGGATGCAACGTCGAGAACGCCTCCTATGGGCTGGGTCTGTGCGCCGAGTGCGGCCTCGTTTCGCAACTGCACCTGACCGGCGGCGGGCGACTCACCCACTTCGTGTGCGTCGACGCTGTCGGGGACGTGCTGATGCCGTGCGGGAGGTGCCGGCAGTTGTTGTTCGAGAACGGGGGGCCGGAGCTGCTGCTGCTCACGGTCTCCGGGGTTCGCCGGATGGACGAGGTGTTGCCGGATGCTTTCGGTCCCGACAACCTCTCTTGACCTCACCTCCCCGGTCGTCGTCGAGGATCCCTACGGCTACTTCGCCGCAGAGCGCGCTCGGCACCAGGTCGCATGGCACGACGACCTCGGCGGCTATCTGACCTTCACCCACGCGGCCGCCGGAGCGGTGTTGCGGGACCGTCGGTGGGGACGAATCTGGCGTGACCGGGTGCCGACGGGCTATCTCGAGCCGTTCAACCTGCTGCACCGCAATCAGATGATGGAGAACGAGCCGCCGGTGCACACCCGACTCCGGCGTCCCGTGGCGGCGGCCTTCAACCGCGGGCACATCGAGCGACTCCGGCCGCGGGTGCGGTCGCTCGCTGCCGAGCTGCTCGACGAGGTGGACCCGAACGGCTTCGACGTGATCGGGAGCTATGCCGAACCGCTGCCTGTGTTGGTGATCGCCGAACTGCTTGGTGTGCCCACGTCGTACGTCGGATCGTTGCGGGGGTGGTCGCAGGCGATCGTGCGGATGTACGAACCCGAGCCGCCCGCCGCGGTGATCGACGAGGCGGTCTCTGCCGCGACGGAGTTTGCCGGCCTGGTCCGCACACTCGTCGCGGAACGCCGCTCGCGTCCCGCCGACGACCTGATCAGCGATCTGGCGAGCAGCGAGTTGGCCGACGACGAGGTGGTGGCGGCCGTCGTGCTCCTTCTCAACGCGGGGCACGAGGCATCGGTCAACGTGTTCGGCAACGGCTTGGTCGGCCTGCTGCGGTCGGGGGCTGCGCCGGGGGCAGACCTGGCTGAGTGTGTGGAGGAGATGCTGCGATTCGACTCCGCCCTGCAGCTG